>JAJBBD010000242.1 GCA_020532355.1 Candidatus Cloacimonadota bacterium
CACCATCGCTATGAGTGCGGGACTTTTCCTGCTGCTGATTTCAGACCGTAAGAAAGTTGAACACATTCTCGCCAGCGACGTAGATTGGGTTACCATCTTCTTTTTCATGGGACTCTTTATGATAGTGGAATCGCTGGTTGCAACAGGATTTATCAATATGATTGCCGAAAGTGTGATGAAAATTACCAAGGGAGAACCACGCTCAACCTCTATGGTGATTCTTTGGGTTTCCAGCACCTTCAGTTCGATAATAGATAACGTGCCCTTTGTTGCCGCAATGATCCCTGTGTTGGAGCGACTAGGAATTCTAATCAACAATCCCGATGCTATGCACCCCATCTGGTGGTCGTTAGCTTTGGGCACCTGTCTGGGCGGCAACGGTACCTTGATTGGAGCGAGTGCAAATATTGTGGCCGTAGGCATTGCAAACCGTAATGGTTACCACATTTCCTTTAAAGAATATACCAAAATTGGTGTTGTATTTACCCTCCTTGCCATTGTCCTGAGTACGGGTTATATCTTGTTGAGGTATTATTAATTATAATCGGGTATAAACCAGCACTATTAGTTGATGGTTTAAGCTAGAACTAGGCATGGTTTAGGCTAGAATGTTCCCTGATTTTCAAGATGATCTCTGCCTAAAGCTTCGATAATGCTTGCCTAAAGCAACAAGAGAGCTAAGTGATTCTTAGAGATATATCCTAATTCCTTAAAAAAGTATATATAACAGTAATTGAAGTTCAGAGAAACGACGATACCATATTGGACAATGTTTTAATACATCATATCGTTTTTTTTGTTGACTATTCTATCTTAATCTTGAGAATGACCTAGAAAAGGGGAAAGTAAAAGACAATGAGCGGTATGGAGCAAATAGCAATGGTACAAGAAGCCAATGATTTTGTTAGTATAAAGGAAGCCAGCAAATGGGCGTCAGAGTATTTAGGCAAGCATGTAACCACTTCTAATATTAGTTATTTAATACAATATGGGCGCATAGAAAAGCATGAGTCAAAAGGTAATACCGTAATATCTCTTAATGAGCTGTCTCAATACTACAAGCGATACACAGGTAGTCGCAAGGAAGAATGGAGGCAACAGCTTGGACATGAATTGAATTGGTCTTTATCTTTTGATCAATATAAAGAATCTGAAACGACAAAACATGTACATCGACTTCACCCTTATAAAGGTAAGTTTATTCCTCAATTAGTAGAGTATTTTCTTGATGACCATACAGATGATTTTAAGAAGAGCGTTTATTTTAATAGAGGGGATATTATTCTAGATCCGTTTGTTGGAAGCGGAACAACTTTAGTGCAATCCAATGAACTTGGCATTCATGCAATTGGCATAGATATATCGTCTTTCAACGTTATGATATCGGGGTGTAAAACCAGAAAGTACAATATAGATATAGTTGAAAACGAAGTAAAACGTATAAATGAAAAATTGAATGAGTTTTTGGCATGCTCAAAGACAGATGAGTTTGAGAAAATTCTTCTCAAGGAATTGTCTGACTTCAACACAAAGTACTTTCCAGTGCCGGAATATAAGTATAAGGTTAGAATTGGTGAGGTAGATGAAAAAAAATATGGAAGGGCAAAGGAAATTGAATTCTTGCCCATCTATAATAGTCTTGTTGAAAAGTATGGGATAAAACTAGCGCATGAAAATCCACGGTCTTTTATGGATACATGGTTTATCCAACAGATCAGAAATGAGATAGATTTTGTTCGCAATGAGATAAGCAAAATAAGAGATACATCAACCAGAAAGCTATTAGCGGTTACCTTAAGTAGAACTATCAGAAGTTGTAGGGCAACAACACATGCAGATTTGGCAACTTTGAACAAGCCAATTACAACAACTTATTATTGCAGGAAGCACGGTAAAATATGCAAACCACTATTCTCTATTAAGAAATGGTGGAATACATATTCTAAAGATACAATCAAACGGATTGCTCAATTTGACATGCTTAGAACAGATACAAAGCAAGTATGCATTACTGGAGATAGTAAAAGCATAAACATCATTGATCAAGTAAGAACGATTGATCCCGATTTTGCAAATCTGATTATGCATAAAAGAATTAATGGTATCTTCTCTTCACCCCCTTATGTTGGGTTGATCGATTATCATGAACAACATGCCTATGCTTATGATACTTTTGGATTTGCTCGTAATGATGATCTTGAGATTGGTCCTATGTTCAAGGGTCAAGGACCAGAAGCCCGACAGAGCTATATTGAAGGAATTAGTGATGTTTTACTAAATTGCAAAAAATATCTAATCGATGGTTACAGTGTTTTTCTGGTTGCCAACGATAAATACAATATTTATCCAGCAATTGCGGAACGAGCAGGCATGGTTATCGTTGACAAGTTTTTGAGACCAGTACTCAACCGTACTGAAAAAGACAAAGGTGCATACTCGGAGATAATCTTTCATCTTAAGGAAAAAAACTAATGACATTACCCAATGATGTAAACCAATCTATTTCTATAGCCGTAATTGAAATACTCAAATCCCGCTTTGATAAGTTCCCTTCGGATTATACGACAAACAGAAATGCACCATTTCATGAAGCATTTCTTAGTGCCTTTAGAGATAAAATGGCAGTCTCAAAGACGGATCCAACACTTCTTGTTAGCTTGAGTAGCTGGTTACATGGGCTAAATACTACTCTTGGACAGAGTTTTTTTGAGCGTGTAGCCAATATTCTATGTGGTGGAGAAAAGAAAGAATGGACATCAAAAAAGGATGGCAATTTGCAAATAAGCCATAAGCAGAAAGAAATTATCAACACAATATGTACCGAACTTAGTAATTCCTCTTGTGTGCCATGCAAAAATAGAGAAGAAAAGCTTATAAATGAAGCTTCGGGTGGAGAATTAGTAAACGCATTAGACTTTAGTGCCGATGTTTTGTTTGTAGATGAAGATGAAACGATAAATGCAATTGAGTTAAAGTCTGTAAAACCCAATTCAGGAGAACTCAGAGGTGAAAAACAGAAGATATTGGAAGGAAGAACAGCACTAAATCATCTGTATAAAGGAAAAAGAGTGAATTTTTTTATTGGCTTTCCTTTTGACCCAACGGTAACTGAAGAAGAAGATGCTTGTAGTTATAATAAAAACCGTTTTCTTAGTAAAATCATAGGTGGAGACAAGTTTTTTGATTCTGATGAAATACTGATTGCCTCAGAATTATGGGATTATTTATCTGGACAACCTAATACTATGCAAAGCATTATTGAATTGATTAACAACATCGCAACAACGGAATTTGAGAGAAAATTTGAACAACTATATAGATATGAGTTTCCATCGTTTGATGCAAAAATGCATTTGCTTGAAGAGTGGAAACTTTACGATGAGCTTAAAATTCAAAAAAACAACGCAAAATTAAGAAAGAAATGTGCTAATATTAGACGGGAAATGAACTATCTTGATCAAGGCTGTTTCGATTCTAAGGGGAAATACAAAACCGAAAGAGTAAAGACCCTTCTTGCAAGAATAGGAGAATAATTCTCAGGCAATGCAATATTGGCAAATCACATAAATGATGGAGGATAGAATGGCAGCCAAAAGACACAAAAATGACACTAGTACTTTTAGAGAATTGGGTTATACTGGGCAGATCAAGTCTCTAAGCGGTCAGATCAATGTTCTGGTTAAAGCTATCAATGCTAATCTTGAAAAAGCTTATGAAGAAGGAAAAAACGTTACCGACAGAAAGCTAAGCATAATAATGCAGCTAAATAGAGCAATAAACCGAATTAAGTGAGCAACAAATACTATTCTTGATTATTTGATTCTACCCCAAAAGAATCACACTTTGCATAGGAAAGCACTACAAACCTCTCCCTTTGAGACGGTATTTCTTGAAAAACAGGAAGTACGCGAAGCATTGTCCACAGTGGAGGTCACATCCATTTGTTCTTTATGTTTCCCAGTTATGGGTTCAGGAAAGCAATCCGAAGACAATATAAGGGTGTTGTGCTTCTAAACTACCAGAAACCTGCTATGTTCATAAGTTTGCATTGCCAACGAAACTTCCTCTGCCAATGGAGTTTTACCTTTGGGGGAAAGTATTGATTGTGCCGATTTCGTAACGCACATTGATGGTGGGGAAGGCCATGATCGGCCTGAAAGATGAATAGCCCCAATTTACCAGCCCAAAGGTGCTTCAGAGAGCACGAAACCGTAGCGGAGCTTTCCGAAGCTCTTATGGGTAGGCATGCCCCTTACTGCCAGGCTCTAGGATGGCAGAAGCGGCTCAAACAAATTTTATAAAAAGATCTGCGGTCTTTGCGGCAAGAGAATATTGCTGTCTCTAAGGCCCGATTCTACCAGGGTGCCAGACATTATGCAAAAGGAAAAATATGAAAGGCATAACAACTGAAATTGCAAAATCCGCTTGACAATTATTGGCAGCAAAATAGCGTAATTCTCAGGAGAATTTATGATCGAAGTTATCCGTGAAAAGTGTGTTGGTTGTGGCGCATGTCTTAAGGCTTGCGCATACAACGCCATCAAAATTGAATCCCAGTTAGCCGAAATTGATACTGATAAATGTGTACTTTGCGGAGCATGCGTACAAGCCTGTCCCTTTGAAGCGATCATCATCCGCAAAAAAACTCAGGAACATATAGATAAAGCGCAATATAGCGGGGTATGGGTATTTGCGGAGCAGCGCGAAGGGGCTATATCCTCCGTAGTGCATGAACTTTTGGGCAAAGGAAGGGAATTAGCGGATCAGCTATCCGGAGAATTGAGCGCTATTCTTTTAGGATACCGTCTTAACGGTTTGGCAGAAGAACTGATTGCCTATGGGGCGGATCAGGTAATAGTAATAGACGATCCCGCTTTGGAACATTTTCGCGACGAAAAATATAGCAAGGCAATGATTTATCTTGCCGATAAGTTTAATCCCGAAATCATTCTGGCAGGTGCGACAGTGATAGGCAGAAGCTTTATTCCCAGAGTAGCCATTAAGCTCAATACGGGCTTGACGGCGGATTGCACAGGGCTGGCAATTGATGAGGAGAGCGGTAACCTGCTACAGACGCGTCCTGCCTTCGGTGGAAATATTATGGCTACGATTGTAACTGCCAATAACCGTCCACAAATGGCAACGGTTCGGCATAAGGTAATGAATCCATTGCCAAGAGATGATTCGCGTAGCGGCATCATAATCTGTGAAGAGTATAACTTCGATATGGAAGAGGATCAAACCAAATATATATCGTTTGAAAAAGAGAAGACCAATCTAATTAATATCACCGATGCGAATGTTGTTGTGGCGGGGGGTAGAGGCATCAAGGAGGCCAAGAATTTTGCCATGATAGAAGAGCTGGCTGCGGCTTTGGACGGAGCAGTGGGAGCTTCGCGAGCTGCGGTTGATTCGGAATGGATTGCCTATTCTCACCAAGTGGGTCAAACCGGAAAGACCGTTAAACCCAGCATCTATATAGCAATAGGCATCTCCGGAGCGATCCAGCATCTGGCGGGAATGAGTTCCTCAGATTACATTGTGGCAGTCAACAAGGATTCTGATGCGCCAATCTTCAAGGCAGCGGATTTGGGCATAGTAGGGGATCTTTTTGAACTTGTACCCAAACTGATAAAAAGGATAAAAGAAATTAGAGCATGAAAATTAAACCAGGCTTAAGCGTAATATCCAGCACCGACATACGGGAAAACGTGGTACTTAACATGGCAAATACGGAGGGAGTAGAGCAGACACTTGAACTGCTAAAAAGCATTGCCTATTCTCCACTTATCAATGCACATGACCACTTGGTGGGTAATTGGGTGCCTCGGGCAGGTGATAAACGTCCCTATCCAAATTCTCATATATGGGTGGAGGACATGAAAAACTCGTTTAGCTTTCATGAGCGCAGCAAATTTTGGCACAATGATGGCTCTTTTCAGCATATGGATCATTCGGCATTAGCAATTGCCAAATTGGGAGCTTACAAGAATCTGTTTTCTGGTTGTAGCATTGTGCATGATCATGGCCCCCTACAGATGGACACTTATTACGACAGTATGCCCATTATAGTTCCCAAGCGCTACCGTCAATGCCACTCCATCACTCTGGGTAACTGGTGGGGAGGAGAAAGTGCTACGCAAGAGATGAAGCTAAGTAAGGGCGAAATGCCATTCATTATTCATCTGGGAGAAGGCAAAGATAATATTACCAAGGCTGAGTTTTCGGAATTGGAGAAACAAGGCTTATTACAAAAAAATACTCTTATGATACATGGCATAGCGTTTACTGATTATGAAATACGGAAGATTGCAATGGTGGGAGCAAGTGTGTGCTGGTGTCCCACTTCAAATTTCTATCTGATTGGTGAGACTTTCGATATTGACTCTGCTTTAAAACACGGAGCAAACGTGGTGATTGGTACCGATTCCACTATGAGCGGTGCAATCAACTTGATAGCGGAGTTTCACACTATTCTAGAGCACTTTCCAAATTTTGAGCTGCGGACTCTTTATAAAATGGTGACCGAGAACGCAGTGAAAGCTCTGTATTTGGACGGTAGATATGCCAAATTGGATACTCAAAATACGAATAATCTGTTATTAACCGACCTAATAGATAAAGATCCATTTCAAAACCTATTGGGATTGGATATGGCAGCAATTAAGCTTTTACTGGTTGATGGTGTGCCTCGATATGGCGATAGTGAGTTTTTGGATATGTTTGAATCTCCTGAAGCAGAGTATACTCTTTTTAGAACCGGAAACCGTGAAAAGTTTGTTATTGGAGATCCGCTGGAAATTAACGAAGAAATAGATGCCGCCTTGGGTTACCATAAAGATTTTCCATTTTTACCTTTTTAGATTGGCGTGAAGCACTTAGATATTTGTCAGATTTTCTACAGCCTGCAGGGAGAATCCAGTTATATGGGCATGCCTTGTATATTTGTACGGCTTTCTGGATGCAATCTAAGGTGCAGTTATTGCGATACCCAATATTCCTACCAAAGCGGGAAAAGAATGCACTTTGACACAATATTAGAACAAATTGATAAATATCCTGCTAAACTAGTGGAACTAACCGGAGGAGAACCATTATTACAAAAACAAAGCAATTCATTTATGCAGCTTTTGATAGAAAAGGGGTATACTGTATTGCTTGAAACAAATGGTTCATTAAGTATTGGAGATGTACCACAAGAAGTAGTTAAGATATTGGATGTAAAATGTCCTGGAAGCGGAGAAGAGAACAGCTTTTTGCTTGCTAACTTGAAATTAATGACTTCAAAGGATGAACTGAAGTTTGTGCTAACGAGTGATCAGGATTATTGTTATGCGCGAGAATTCATCCATAAACACAGCTTGCAG
>JAJBBD010000243.1 GCA_020532355.1 Candidatus Cloacimonadota bacterium
AGTATCCCAATAAAGTTGCAGACCATCATGATGTTTGCCAATGCCATAGATGTAGAGGCCGTTTTGATACCACGGGCTTACTGTTGTAAGTCCATGCTCTGTCGCCAGCAACAAATCTGCACCTATTTCTACAACATCCAAATCCATCTTGGCTTTAACTGCTCCACCAAAGCCCATTTCATTGTCATTATCATCCATTTGAACATCTAAGAATGCAGTTGCATCCATAGAGGCATTGCCCATTTCTAGGCTGACATAGGGCATAAATGTTAAATTGTTGGCATCCCAATCTGCATAGTTACCGAAAAATATATACATACCTATTGGGATTTCTGCATCGTTAAACGCATGAGCCATAAATATATCTTGGTCATCATTTTTGTATTCAAAGTTTTCAACTGCTTTAATCCAGGCAAATTCAGTGCTGATATTTTCACCTAATTGCTTTTTTAACATAATACCTGAAAAATAATCGTCAATCACCAGACTCATGCGATCCATCCAATATTGCTGACCAACGATGATATTGGCGTCGATGGATTCGATATTGTAATCGAAGTTAAGCTCAGTGATATGAATATCGGCGCCTGTGGTAAGACCAGCACCAGGATTGCCCCAGACAAGGTCTCCAATTTCGGCAGCAACACGGAATTTTAAGTTTTGATGAAATTGAGAATCGAAGCCGATGTTAAACCTATTATCAATTGTGGCCCCGTCTTTTTCTGTCTCGTTGTTGTACATGGCGGCTCGAACACGGTTTTCACCACTAATATTGAACTCAACAGCGTAAAGTCCTGTAAATAAAAGGACTGGGATAAGAATGAGGATGATTTTTTTCATCTAATTCTCCTTTTATATATTTGTATTCTTATTCACAGAATAAACTTATTGGCAGTTTATGCAAGAAAAAGCTCATATATCAAGGATTTTTAGCTTCAGCTCATCTTGAATAACTTGGATATTCTTAGCTAGATTCGGTATAATGGGGATGCCATTTTTCCTTACTGCTAATTCCTTTTCATACTCTTTTTCGCCGGCTACCCAGATTCTTTCTCTTCCCGGAAGCTTTTTGGAATTCTGAAGTTGTACGCAGATATCAGTTGAGATGCGTTTGAAATCTTCTATCTCGGTAAAGAAATCGATATTGATCGCAAGAAAGAAATGACCCAAGCGATAGGGTGCGGCTTTACCGTTTTCATCCTTACCCCAAAGTCCGTTGAGATAGCTGCCCTTTTGTAAGGCGGCGCTGAGGATTTCGACCATCGTGCTCAATCCATAACCCTTATGACTGCCGGTCACTTCTTCGGTACCGCCCAAAGGCAACATGCAAGCAGTTTGCTCTACCAAATCTACCAAGAGCTTCTGGGTATCAGTTTGTGGCTCACCGTTAAGATTGATTGCCCAATAGGGAGGGGTTTGCTTTCCTTCCCGAGAATACTGTTCCACTTTTCCCCTTTGCGAGATTGATGTTGCGGCGTCATAGATGAAAGGATAAGGCAGATTTGTGGGAGCTCCGAAGCAGATTGGATTTGTTCCCAAGAGTGGTTGTACGCCATGTGTGGGGCAGATCGAGGGACGGGCATTGGTCACGGTTAGACCGATCATATCGTTTTTTGTTGCCATATTGGCGTAGTATCCGCAGATTCCGTAGTGAGTGCTATTTCTTACGGTAACACAGCCCAGACCATATAGCTTTGCCTTTTCTATGGCCATTTGCATAGCTCTGTGGGCGATCACATGTCCCATGCCGTGGTTTCCATCCCATACGGCAGTTGCGTATTTGTCCCGGATTATGTCGATCTTGGTTATAGGATTTTGAATGCCTTGTTTGATGCGGTCGTAATACATTTTTAATCTGCCGATGCCGTGGGATTCTATACCCCGCAAATCGCTGGCAATAAGTACATCGGCGCAAATCTTAGCGTCGTCTAAGGGAACTCCAATACCTACAAATACTTTAATCATAAAATCGTGCATGGCTTCAACGGGTTGATACATCATTATAATTCTCCTGTATTGATGGCTATTGCATTCAAAGGTGGGAAGCCATTGAAGCAAATAGCCGAGTAGCTTCTTGTATATGCTCCTGTTGTGAATATGAATACTCTGTCGCCGGCTTGAGTGCTATCTGGCATATGATATTTATAGTTTTCGTATAGAATGTCCATACTATCGCAGGTGGGACCGGCAAGAATGATTTCATCCGCCATGCCCTCACGTTCAAAATAGATCGGGAATTTGATTGATTCATCGATAGTCTCGATTAAGCCGCCAAACTTTCCGATATCCAAATATACCCATTGATACATGTTGTTTTTAGACTTTCGGCTGATATTAATTACTTCAGAGACGATTATGCCGGCATCTGCAACCAATGATCGGCCAGGTTCAAGGATGATGTGTGGCATATTTTCGCCAAAGTCTTCGCTGAGGAAACGCATGATTTCGTCCGCGTATTCCTTGACCGAAAATGTGGGATCCACGTAGCTGGCGGGAAATCCTCCCCCAAGGTTTATCATTTTGAGTTCTATACCATGTTCGGCAACTGCATCAAAGAGATATTTACATCTTGCTATCGCATCATCCCATTGGCCAATATCGCGCTGTTGAGAGCCCACATGAAACGAAAGTCCATAGGGGTTCAAGCCCAATTCATCAGCTTGCACGATAAGGTTGTAGACAATATCCGCGTGGGCACCGAACTTTCGCGAAAGAGGCCAGTCTGCACCTGTGCCTTCTGTGAGGATGCGAAAAAAGACTCTGGCTTCCGGCGCAAGCTCGGCAATATTTTGCAAATCCGATTCGCTGTCCGTTGCAAAAAGCCGCACCCCTCTTTCGTAGAAATAAGCGATGTCACTTTTCTTTTTAATCGTATTGCCATAACTCAATCTATCAGGATTTACGCCTAGTCTCAACATCAAATCCAATTCATAACGTGAAGCTATGTCAAAGCAGGAATGTCTATCTTTTAGTAATTCCAAAACTTCTTCCATCGGATTCGCTTTTACGGCATAATACACATCTGCGATGGGAAAGCTTCGAGCAAGCTCATCATACTTTTTTGCGATAAGATCCAGATCGATCACTAAAGTGGGAGTAGGTAACTTTTGGAAGATTTTCTTTATTTTAGCAAATCTTCCAGGATCAATGTAACGTTCTACATTGAATTGATAGGGCTCTTTGTACATGGCATGATCCTCTGCTAATGATATTCCGTGCAAGATATTCTGCAGGCATTTTTATGTCAATCGAATATGATCTCGATTTTTATTGAACCCAAAAGAACCACTTCCCTGAAAACGGGCGGTAGAAAAGATGGCTTTAAAGTTTGAGTAAGAAATACTTGGAGGTTCAGCTTGGCAGAAATTTCAATCGCTATCTATACTTATGAGGGAATGATTGCCTTCTTATTCTATCTCAACTCGTTTGCTCTATTTCTGCTCGTTATCTCCTCGTCACATGAGGGTATCATGAGGGAAAGACGAGTGAAGTGCGAGGGATTGCAATGGGTTAGTGACCTTTCGCTTATGTGTCTTTTCTACACAAAGAGCTTCAAACATCAGCGGTGACATGGATTTTACAGATTCAAGGCGCTGCGCGAATGTCCTATACCCGTATGGCATTCGCTTAGGTTCAAACCTTCTGCTTGACGCTTTTCTTGCATTTTACTCTATTGCTCTCATGAAGAAGATAATACACATAGATATGGATGCATATTTTGCGGCGATTGAGATTCGAGAGAATCCTTCCTTAATGGGCAAATGTGTAATAGTTGGTGGTCCACCTAACAGTCGCGGAGTAGTATCTACCTGCTCATACGAAGCACGTAAATACGGAGTTCACAGCGGGATGCCTTCTCACAGGGCTTGGAAGCTTTGCCCACAAGCAATATTCGTTCATAGCAATTTCAAATTATATGGGGAGATCTCTAAACAAATACGGAATATTTTCTATACATGGACTGATCTGGTAGAGCCATTGAGTTTGGATGAAGCATATTTGGACGTAAGTACAAACAAAAAACAAGAGCCCGATGCATCCAATATTGCCAAACAGATAAAAGCAGAGGTGTACAATCAAACCAAACTTACATGTAGTGCTGGAGTTTCGTATAATAAATTCTTGGCCAAAATTGGTTCGGACTATCAAAAACCAGATGGACTAACTATTATCAGTCCAGAGAATGCTCAGGATATTCTCTTTACCTTGCCCATCGGCAAGTTTCATGGCATAGGCAAAGTAACTGCTGCCCGAATGCAGAAGATGGGCATCAAGAACGGAAAAGACCTCTATGAACAGGGTTTGCGCGAGCTAATTAAACACTTTGGCAAGGCGGGCTACTTTTATTATAACGTTGTGCGGGGCATCGATGAAAGAGATGTAATCAGTTATTGGGAGCCAAAATCCATAAGCTGCGAGAATACATTTATTGAAGATATTGGTGATTTGGATTCGCTTCTGCAACGCATCAGAAAGCTATCTGATAAGCTTGCAATACGCATGGATAGAAAGAATATACAGGGTACAAACTTGGTGATTAAGATTAAGTATGCAAATTTTGAAATGATTACCAGAAGCTGTCAATTACCGGAAGCGACAAACAATGCCGATACTTTATATACCTATGGAGAGCAGTTGTTTATTACTAATTGGGATGCCAAACGGAAGGTAAGGCTTTTGGGGCTTGGAGTGGGGAAATTGGATTGTGATACAGATTGTGAGCAAATTGAATTGAACTTGGAATAAGTATTATAGCCAAATCCATTTATTCAAAAGGTTTTTTATCTCTTCTGCGCTCTGGGTGTGATTTAATCTATCTCTTAGATCTTTACTGCCCGGCATGGCTTTGATATAGTGACACAATTGGGAGCGCATTTCCTTAACTACAATACGTTCTTCCTTGAATTTAAGTGCATACTCTAAGTGCTTGAAAGCCGTATTTAGCAGCTTATCTTTGGTGATGGGCATGTATTCGCCGGTGGCTAAAAATTCTTTTATCTGAGCAAACAACCAAGGGCGTCCTAAAGCTCCTCGACCAATCATCAGAGCATCGCAGTTCGTGTCATTCAGCATGTTTTTAGCGTCTTGAGGGCTGAAAATATCTCCATTTCCAATAACAGGGATCGAAAGAGCTTGCTTTAGTATGCGGATATGTTCCCAATTGCTTTTTCCCGAGAACATTTGTTTTTGGGTGCGAGGATGAAGACAAACGATATCTGCACCACTATCTTGCATGAGCAACCCAAACTCCAAGAAATTTATGCTGGAACTATCCCATCCACTACGAAATTTTACCGAAAGCGGAAGTTTGCTGGAGATGACTGTTTTTGTAGATTTTACAATGGCAGAAGCTAGAACGGGATCCTTCATCAATGCTGAGCCAGCCCCGCGTTTAACTACTTTCTTTACGGGACAACCCATATTGAGATCGATGAAATCTGGATTTAAGGGCAATACCGCTTCTGCGGCATGCGCAATAACATCGGGATCTGAACCAAAGATTTGCATGCCAAAGGGGCGTTCGAAATCTGCAAAAATGGTGTATTGGAGTGTCTTTTGTTTATCGCGAATAATTCCATCTGCACTAACCATTTCACTAAGCATGTAGTCTGCTCCCCACTCCTTGCACACGCTACGAAATGCCCTATCGGTATAACCGGCTAAAGGAGCAAGATATAAGGGAATATTAGTCAAGATGGTATTTGCTTTTAATAGCTGAGATATTTACTTCGTCAATCTGCTCTGGCTGCATAGCTTTTTGTGCAAATTCTAGATACAAGCCGCTATCTATGAAGAAATCTACCAGATCGGCGTCTAGGTGACCATCCTTAGTCATAAATGCAATTATCATAAGGGATTCGGAAAGAGTTTTTGCTTTTTTGTAGGGACGATCTGCCGAAGTAAGAGCTTCAAAAATATCGGCAACAGCAATCATGCGGGATTGCAAGGGAAGAGCTGATGAACCAAGTCCTCTGGGATAGCCTTTACCGTTAAGAGCTTCATGATGGGTTGATGCATAAAAGGCGACATTGCCGTATTTTTTGGGGAATGTTAGTTGCGAAAGCATTTCCCAAGTTACCGAAACATGGGCGCGCATGATTTTCATTTCTTCGCTGTTGAGAGTTCCTTTGCGGATGCTAAGATTCTTTTTATCGGATTCATCTAATAGGTAGAAGCGCTGATCCTCATAAGTAAAATCAATTGCTGCCAGAGATTCCATCCGTTCAATCTGCGCATCTGGGACAAATTCTCCCCCAATATTGAGCTTGGAGATAAACTCCAGCGCATCATCCAAAAAGATGATTGGGTCTTCATCTTTACAGCCCAGTTTCTCTTGGATAAAAGCTTGATACTCTGTAGGCGATAGTTTTAAACTAAGATACTTCATTAGTGTCTTGAGGTGATCCACTCTGGATTTTATCAGTGCAAAGCCATCCATGATGCGTTCCAGCTTGCAGCTTTTATCCATAACAAATTCGGGAGTAATTATTTTGCCGATATCATGCATCCACCCAGCCATCGAGATTTCTTTCAACTCGTCCTCATTAAAGAAAACACTGGCAAAAGGACCAGATGAAGTTGCATTGATACGTTCGGCAATCATATCTGTAATTGCAGCAACACGAGTAATGTGATCTGAGCTATATTTACTTTTGCGCTCAATAGCCGAAGCGATGGAACGCATGAATTGCATTAAGAGGTTTTCCAAGCTGGCTATAAGTTTCCGGTTTGAAAGTGCTATCGCTGCCTGTGATGATAACGATGAAAGCATTGTTTTATGCTCGTCTGTAAAGCTAATAATTTCTTTCTCGTCATTTAAGGGGTTGATAAATTGGATTACGCCTAATACTGTATCTTCATGATCTTTGAGAGGTATGGTAAGCATGGCTTTGCACCGGTAATGTGAATTCTGATCACTATGGATTGTACCGCTAATATCGTATCCTTCAGCATTATAGACATCATCAAAGCATAAACTCTTTTTATTATGATATACAGCCGAAACAATATAACTCATAACCGGGTTTCCCTCTTCATCGTAAAGGGGAACGGGTTTCCAACCGATAGGATCGTTTGATCCCCCCTGACGCATGTTCAAAGTAGCATTGTATACTAATTCAAACTCCAGAAAGCGATTGTCATCACTTACTCTGTAGATAGTAGCACCATCAGCTTTCGTAAAGGCAATACCCTCATTGAGGATCATCTCGAAGATTTTATCCAAATCTGTTTCGCTGGAAAGAGATTGGCCAATGCGAGTTAGCTGTTGGATATGTTTGATTTGGTCTTCTGCCATTTCGGCAATGCTTTGTACCACTAAGTTTAAAGTTTTATTCACGCGGTGATTTGTACTAAATGTATAATCCATATTTACCTCAGATGCGCTCATAGAGCATAAAATGGGGATGGTATCCCAATCTGCGTTGTTCTTCCTCAAACCAAGTAACAATGTGCTCATCAAGGTTGGGGTGAAACTGAATGGGATCGTCTTGCAAAGAAGTGTAGTTTGGGTTTTGTAAAAACTCCTCAACTATCCAAGTAGCGTATTCTTGATGATCTGTAGAGATTTGAACCTGTGCACCGGGCATTAAAATCTTCGCCAACGAATCTAGAAAACCCTGCTGGATTAAACGACGACGATGATGTCGGCGTTTGGGCCAGGGATCGGGATGTTGGATAAATACACCACTAATACTGTTTGGCATAAACATACCGGATATGGTCGAATCTACAAATTTTCTAACTAACCGAACATTGGGATTCTTATCGGGAGATAGCTTTTTGAGGCAATTGCGAATCCGTTTCTCACTCATTTCCATGCCGATAAAATTCCATTCCGGGTGGCTGATTGGGTATCGAGAGATAAATTCACCCTTTCCTGAACCGATTTCTACATACAATGGGCGCTTATCATTGAATATGCTATTCAACAAATGATCGGGAGGGGGTTCTAACACAAAGTAAGCTCGGTCACTGATCATCTTCAGAATTTTGTTGTTGCAGTTCTTTAACTTCCAATTGAAGGATAACGAGATCTGCAATAGACATACTAAAAGCTATGAATACATAGATAATCAAACCATAAACAAAACTGGCATTCCAAAATCCAGAACCCAATTCCACCCTCAATAGAGTAAAGATTGCAGCCAGATACAAGCTAAACATAATGCCGCCAAGAATGCCCATTATAAGAGTTCTGAGCCTAAAGATGCTTCTGTTGTAGAATATAAATCTTACTATTAAGAGGCTGAGTAATGCATACACAGTATTGGGCAGAATTAGGGCAAATATACTTATTGGTGCATCAATGCTAAGCATAGATAAAGCCGAATAAATTATTGCCATAAATATAGCAACAGGGACTTGCCAAAAGCTGTTTAGATAGTGCTGAAGTAGGGCAAGAACACCTGTAAGCAAGGCTGCGGCAAGAGCTATAGCATTAAAGCTGATTCCTATTCCGTTATACTCAGCTCCGGACAACATGCTACCCAAGAATGCTCCCAAAAGAGGGAATATCACGATCAGCAGATATGCAATTCGAAATCTATTCATTATTGCCTCATTATTAATAAGTTTATGGGCATTAAAACGTAAAACACTTTTTCATTGACGTCTTTACCCATATTGCAAACTTATCTCACGGCATCATTATGTCAATGATAATCACGCAGTTTATGGAGAATTCAATGCTCAGCAAGTTAAAAAGCTTAAGAGACAAACTTAGCAAATCTAAATCTGGTTTTATAGATAAAATATCTGAAACAGTAAAGATTAGGGGCGTAATAGACGATCAACTTTATGATGACTTAGAAGAAATACTCATTAAGAACGATACTGGCTCACAGATGGCAGAACGTATCATTGAATCTTTACGTAAGGAAGTTAAAGAAGATAGAATTACAGACCCAGAAGTGGTGAAAATCTATCTTGTGGATATAATGCAGAACATCTTATTCAAAGATATCCCAGACGAGAGCGATTTCTTCGAACCTCCAGCAATACAACCGTACGTAATTGCTTTTGTAGGTGTAAATGGTACGGGGAAAACTACGACCATTGGTAAAGTGGCAAATCGCTTTGCCAAAGCCGGTAAAAAGGTATTGATCATTGCTGGGGATACTTTTCGCGCTGCAGCAATAGATCAAGTAGCTATTTGGGCAGAACGAGCTAAAGTTCAGATAATGAAATCCGAACCCGAACGCGATCCTGCCGCGGTAATCTACGATGGAGTGGCTTCTGCCGTAGCCAGGAACTACGATATAGTGCTAATAGACACAGCTGGAAGACAACATACCAAAGAACGACTCATGAAAGAACTGCAAAAGATTGATAGAGTAATTAAAAAAGCATGTCCAGAAGCTCCCCATGATGTTATTCTGGTGGTAGACAGCACTACTGGGCAAAATGCCATCTCACAGGCAAAACACTTCAATGAATCTATCAAATTAACCGGGATAGCCCTAACCAAATTTGATGGTACTGCCAAAGGGGGAATAATCTTTAATATTAAACAAAACTTGGAAATTCCGGTGAGGCTATTGGGAGTGGGAGAACAGATTGACGATATTGAGAACTTTCATACCGTTCGTTTTGTAAAGGCATTCTTTGCCGAAGGCGATGAAGACGAATCTGATGATTCCTCAAGATAAAGCCATTGAATTGGCTGAAAAGCTATTAAAAATCCTGAGCCCAGAAGGCGGAGAAAGTGCTCTTCTGGTGTTTGAACGCAAACTTTTAGAGCAGATATATAAAGAACTTTTAGCAGATGTACCGCTTGTTTTTAACGGGCTTTTTGCTCGCATGCAGTATTTTCACGATAACTTCGAAACACCTCCGGAATTGGTGAGACAGTTAAATTCATTAAGAATGTTGGCCAATAGAGCCGCTCACGAAGATATTGCCTCAATACCCGAAGGAGCCGTATCTTCAGGCGCAAAAACAATCTACTTGCTACTACGATTGGTATGTCCCCAACTAAATTGTCCCCAATTGGAAGAGTTTGTAAAGGATGCACCGGAATTCCCTCGCCAAAAGCATAGCAAAAAACAGAGCTTTCAATGCGTTTTAAAACATTGGAAACATTATGTGTCGGGAGGAAGAGTAGCTGGCTTGGAGATAAGCGCCATAAACGAAGACAACGAAGAAGTAAGAATCCTTTTGCGAGATGACTTAAAAAACCTTGAGAAGGCAAAATACAGCACCCTAGCTAATAGTTTATGGCAATATGCCAATCTTAATTGTTTAGAACTAAGTGAAGTAGCTGGTAAAGATAACTTCTTTGTAGATAATCCAAGAACTAAGTTTGTTTTAGAGCCAGATTTCTTGATTGATGCCTCTGCCATAGCTGAATGTATGGGAAATGCTTCATCTTCGCCGGAATTATTCATTCTAAACCGGCTGTTTGGCGAACCAAGTTCTGACAAAATGCTTTTAGGTAATATGGTAAATAGCATCTTTGATGATTTGATACATTATTCAGATTTAGATTATCTGGATTTGTTCAAACGAGGGCTAGCTCAAATACCAATTCCAATGGTTGCTTTAGGGCAAACTTGTGCAATGCAGATATACCGGGAAATCGAAAGTGGGCACTTAGATGTAGTAAAAGCTTTTTGTGCCGATGTGCCCAATGAAGATCTTCTATTGGAACCATCTTTTTTATGTCCTACCTATGGTTTACAAGGCAGATTGGATTTACTATTTAAAACAAAAGGCAAATACAATATAGTAGAGCTAAAAAGTGGCAAGGCACATCCCCATGATGTGTGGAGCAGCCAGCTATATCAGGTAGTGGCATACAATATGATAATTCGCAATGCTTATGGATCCGGAAACCAGGGGTCTAGTTCAATTTTATACTCAGCTTGTGCTGAAAAACCATTGCGCAATGTCGCAAACATGCCATTGCTAGAACAAAATCTTCTCATCTGCCGCAATCGGATTGTGGGAATAATGAGGCTACTCAGTGTAGAGCCTAAGTGGTTTTTAGATTGGCTAATCAAAAAGAATCCAGACGATTACAGTAACTTTAGCAAGCAGGCGTTACAACGATATAAGGCTTTACTGAAAAATATTAGAGAATTTGAATATGAATGGTTTGGTGAACAAGTTAAACGTATTGTTAGAGAAATCTGGTTTGTAAAGACTGGTAGTGCAGATAAGGATTCAAATTACGGGCATAATTCACTTTGGCGACTATCTGCATCCGAAAAACAAGGTAAGATTATATCTGGGTTACAAATAACTTCATACGATCTGAGAGATATTACCTTACAATATCTAGAATCTCCCGGAATATCTGATTTTAGGCAGGGAGACATAGTGATTTTATATGGCGAACACGCCAAAGCAGATAAACAAGAAATAATTCGTGGTGTAATTACCGACATAATTGATGATAGCATAAAACTGAGGATTCGGGGCGGAATCAAACGTAACTTTAGCCCAAATTCAACTTGGACTTTAGAGCACGATGTTTTAGAATCTTTTTTGTATGGTCCATTAAGCTCATTAACAACCTTTCTAGAGGCAGATATGCACTCCAGAGATCTTTATTGGGGTATTAGAAAACCAGCAATAGACGAATTTGAGCCAAAAGAAACAGAAAAAGAAACTGTTTTAGCAAAAATGAAGGCTGCGAAGGACTTGTTTATTATCCAAGGACCACCTGGCACCGGAAAAACTTCTGGACTAATTGGCAATTATGTAGAGCGATTTTATGAACACAGCAACAAGAAAATGATGATTCTTAGCTTTACCAATCGCGCTGTGGACGAAATTTGCTTATGTCTCAAAAAACGCAATATACCTTTTATTCGCACGGGGAATTCCCAAATTATCGAGGATGAGTTACTGGATAATCTCATTAGTGATAAACGCTTTCTGGAGATAGATAAACTCCTTCGAGAAAATCGCATTTTTGTGGCAACGGTACAAAGTGCAAATTCTTGGTATCGAGATTTAAGTAAACTCACTAAGATGGATGAAATGCTTATTGATGAGGCATCGCAAATACTCGAGAGCTCGATATTGGGTCTGCTTACAATTGCGCCTAAGGTTATCCTTATTGGCGATCAAAACCAACTGCCGGCCATTACCGTGCAAAGCCCTCTGGGGTTTAACTTTAGCTCGGAAACCCTTCAGGATTTGGAGTATAAGGATATCAACCAATCTCTTATGGAAAGATTGTTTAGGCTATATAAACGAAAAGGATGGGATCAACATCTCGAAATGCTTACGGGGCACTATCGAATGCACTTTAAAATTGCCTCATTAGTGGCTCATTACTACGATAATCGCCTCCAGCCCGTTCTTAAAGAACAATTCTTACCCTTAGCCAAAAGCAAACTGCCAGAGCTGATTGATGCCAGGTTACTATGGATTGAATGTCCCCCTTCTTCGCAGGATTACTTTGATCCCATGCAGATAGAAGCTACTAATTGGCTGGTTACCCAATATCGCAATGCTGGCTTAATTCGTGATCCCCAAAAAGATTTGGGCATTGTTGCCCCGTTTAGAGTAATGATCCACGCACTTAAGCATCTGATTGAAGATGTTAGCATCGATACAGTCGAACGGTATCAGGGCTCCGAACGGGATGCTGTGGTGCTTTGTTTTCCCTTAAGAGATGCTTTTGGTTTGAGAGGAATCGAATCTCTAAATTCGGATGGCAGCGTAGATAGAAAACTAAATGTTGCCGTCAGCAGAGCTAAAAACCGTTTGATCGTAATGGCAAACAGTCGCTTGTGCAAAGCATCAAATCATTATGCCAAGCTTTACGAAAACATCCGCCTCAATGGCAGGATTATTGATATTCACGATATTATTTAACAAGGAGATATTATGTCTAATCCCAATCCCCCTCAAAAGCAGTTGAACATCAAGCTTGATGAAAAAGTAGGCGAAGGAACCTATGCCAATTTCTTTATGATTACAAACTCACCTTCAGAGTTTATTATGGATTGTGGCAGAATTCTACCCGGAATTCCCGATGCTCGTATTTATTCGCGGGTTGTAATGACTCCCATGCATACCAAGCAACTTTTACAGCTTCTGGAAAAGAACATCAACAACTATGAAAAACAATTTGGAGAAATCAAAGTACAAGGTCAGGGAGAGAATAAAGCAGTCGGCTTTAAAACTACTTAATCTTTATAATTCAAAAACTTAACTGAACTAGTTATTAAATACTAAGAACTTAGCTCTGATTCTGCTTGCACTCACATTGCTTGAAGCATTTTTACGGCATGGTTAACCCCGAGATACAGCATAAAAGACGGGATAATGACTGCTTAAAACTTAGTTAATTACTACTTTACGGATCAGGCAAGCGAAGATGCACATAAGAGATTAGATCTAATCTGTTGAGGGATGGTTCCAAAAAAGCACTTGACGAATAGATGCTAATCAGACTTTTGGATCAGATACCACAAAAAAATAGAAAATAAACTGAATAAAGGGAGCAAAAGCCAATGAAGAAGTTTTCCTGGCGCGGTCTTTCAATAATTGTATTCATATGTGTTACTGCATTTTATCTGGCTCCTTTGGCGATCCCGAATTTGCCGGAGTGGTGGGCTAAAAACAAGCTCAAGCTCGGGCTGGATCTTAAAGGTGGCATGCAGATTCTTTTAGAAGTGGATACTTCCGCTCTTTCTGCTGCTGATGCACGTGGTGCGGTAGATCAAAATATTAAAATTATCCGCGAACGTATAGATCAATTTGGAGTTGCCGAGCCGTCCATTCAAAAAATCGGTGAGAATCGAATAATGGTTCAATTGCCTGGCGTAAGTGATATTCAGGCAGCCGAGAACCTCATCAAACAAACCGCTATGCTAGAATTTAAGGTTGTGGCAAAACGCGATGAAGGCAAACGTGTTCTGGATCTTATTGATAGTAATATCAATGCTAATCTGCAATTCTTTCCTGCTCTTGCAGAATTGGATAAACTCGATAAAGAGATAATGGCTGAGGATGATTCTTTAGCTCAACCTAGTTCTGGTGTGTTCAGCAGCCTAATCCGTCCCGGCGAGTTAGATTATGAAGTACAATACGATAGTGTTCGCCTTATCCAGGATCTTTTGGCTGATTCTTTGTTCCAGCAGATGATACCAGCCGGATGGCAGTTAGCTCTCGAACGTGCAGATACATCAAACCCCAGAGCAGATAGGATAATCCATGTACTCTCGTCTGCTGTGGAACTTTCTGGTGCCGACCTGGCAAAAGCCAAAGTAGAATATGGCTCATCAACTTCAACCGATCCTCGAATTGCCAATAAGCCTTACATATCTATAGAGATGAAACGTGAAGGGGCTAGAAAATTTGAGCGGGTAACGGCAGATAACGTTGGCAAGCGTTTGGCAATCGTATTGGACAATGTGGTCTATTCAGCTCCCAACATCCAAGAGCGTATTGCAGGTGGTAGAGCACAAATTACTGGCAGATTCACCTCTCAAGAAGCTAATGAACTCGCTATCGTATTAAATACAGGAAACCTAATAGCTCCCATTACTCCTGCCTCAACTTCAATCATAGGTGCCACTTTGGGTGCAGATAGCATTAAAAGCGGTACTATGGCTGGGTTTATTGGATTAGCTCTCGTAATGTTGTTTATGCTTTTTTACTATAAAGTTGGGGGCTTAATAACCGATTTTACCCTTATATTTAACGTTGGCTTTGTGTTGGCAATGCTTACGGCTTTTGGGGGCACTCTAACTCTGCCTGGTATTGCCGGTATGATACTTACTATAGGTATGGCAGTTGATGCTAATGTACTGGTATTTGAGCGTATTCGCGAAGAATTGGATACTGGGAAAACTCCTCGCTCTGCAGTAGATGCAGGGTATAAGCGAGCTACTGTTACGGTATGGGATGCCAATATAACAACCCTGATTGCAGCCTTTGTGCTTTATCAATTTGGAACCGGTCCCATTAGGGGATTTGCCATAACGCTAACAATAGGTATAATAGGATCTATGTTCTGCGCACTGGTATTTGTGCGTTCAATTTTCGATACCTTTGTTGTAACCGGCACTAAAAAGACTTTGAGTATTTAAGGAGAGAACGATGAGATTATTAAAGAATACCAATATCCCATTCGTAGGAATGCGCAAAGGTGCTTACCTTATCTCAATATTACTTATCCTTGCTGCTATTATTGGTCTTTTTGTGCGAGGCTTAAATTGGAGTATCGATTTTACAAGTGGAGTAGCGGCAAAGGTAGATTTACAGGCATTATCTGCAGATGTGGCACCCGTGGAAATAGATGAATTGCGCAATGCCCTTAAAACTCATGGTTTCCCCGAAGCAGAGATTCAGCGAGTTGGTGAATTTGGTTCTGGCACTTTTATGATTAAAATTAAGAGCGCAAATGCAGAAGACGCAGTTTCTTCGGATACCAAAACTCAGATTATCGATATCATTAGCGAAAGCTTTCCGGATCATTTAGCTGGACGCGATATTAACCGAGATGTTATTGAAGAAATCTATGAAGTTGGACCTAAGGTTGGGGGTGAATTGAGAACAAATGCTTTATTGGCAGTTGCAATTTCACTTATACTCATGATTATTTATATCTGGTTCCGCTTTGAATTGATTTTTGGATTGATGGCCATAGTAGCTCTTGCTCATGATGTGCTGATTATTGTAGGTGTGTTTGCGCTTAGCGGAAAAGAAATCACTATTCAGATCATTGCTGCGTTACTGACGATTGTGGGTTATAGCATAAACGATACGATCGTTATCTTCGACCGCATTCGCGAAGATCTGAAAATACGGCGCAAAGAACCCTTGGATCAAGTAATAAACTACTCGTTGAACGAAACTCTATCACGTACTGTGGTTACTTCTGGTACTACCTTTTTTACAACTTTGTCCTTGTACTTATTTGGGGGACAAGTATTGAATGATTTTGCTTTGGCTATGTGCTTGGGAGTAATCGTCGGTACTTATTCATCAATATTTCTGGCAAGTAACCTTGTTATAGATTTAACAAAAGCCACTCACAAAGAAAAGCAAGCTGCACAGCATCTTTCCAAAAGAAAGTAAGCTTTGCCAATATTATCTCTACAGCCCGGTATAATTCCGGGCTGTTTGTTTATACATCTGTTAAACAAGCAATATAGCGAGGCTGTAAACAAGTGGAAAAGCTTGACATAATTGGCTTGGATAAAACTAAAGTTATTTTGTAATGATGAAACATAGAATCCTATTTCTGTGCTTGTTATTATCGATTCTCTTACTTTCTGCCCAGAATAGTGGCGAAGTAATGATTATTGATGATAATACGCTGAGTGCGTCTGAAAATTTGCAGGCGTTAGTGGACAGCTTGGACGCATCCTTGAACGAGGATAGCAAGCTTGATTCTTTGTTTTATGCTGCAGATAGCATCCGTGCCTACTACGATGCCGAACAGATTTGGTTGTATGGAAATACTTCAATAGACTATGGGGCTTCGCAAATATTGGCAGATTCACTTTTTCTGGATTTGAAGAACGAACAGGCGATATCTTTGGGCATAACATATATGCGCGATAAAGAACAACTGATGATAGGTGAAAACGTCCGCTATGATGTTCGCAGTCAAACAGGGATGATGCAAAATGGAAATAGTTTTATCGAAAACGGATATTATCGAGGCAAGGAATTGCGGAAAGTTGGCTCAGATACCTACGATATAGATGGAGGCAGCTTTACAACGTGCGACCTGGAAGAGCCAAGCTACTGGTTTTGGGCGCAAAAGATGCGCGTATATCAGCGGGATAAGGTTGTGGGCAAACATGTTTTAGCCTATGTTAATCACTTACCGATCTTCTATTTCCCATTTATTACCATGAGCATAAAAAGAGGGAGGCAAGCCGGATTTTTAATTCCCGAACCTGGGTATAATAGTTTGGATGGTAAATATATCCGCGATCTTGCATATTACTATCCTTATAAAGATTATGCAGATCTTATTGCCAGTATAGACTTGATGGAAAAAACGGGATGGAAAGCACGTTTTTCGGCAAATTACATTAAACGATATATATACAATGGTTCGTTAAACATGAATTTTCACAAGAATACCAGTGGCTATACTACTGTATACGATTGGGCCTTAAGAGCTGGACATCATCACGAACTTCCCGAAAAATCTGCCCTTGATGTTTCGCTTGATTTTGTTAGCAATAAACGCATCTGGGAAAGTAGTGATTCTATAGACGAATCTCTTGCTCAAAGACTTAGTTCCAGCATTGCTTATCGTAAACCGTTTGGCTCCACATACTTTAATGCTGGCGCTTTGTATAATCAGGATCTCATTAACGATACAGCATCTTTGAGCTTACCCAGTGTAAGTTGGAGTGTATCATCACGTCCCTTATATGAATTGCTGCACTTAGATAGTAATGCGTGGTACTCCAATCTTTCATATTACTATAACTATCGTCTGGATCATACTGGGAACATCTTGGATCCCAATCCCTCATGGAGCGATTACCTGTGGGCTAATACTTTGGATCCCGATAATCCGGATAGGTATTTGATTGAGCATCATTTTGGCATGAAACACTCAATGGGAGTTTCGAATAGCTACAACTACAGGGGATGGCTAAATTTGAGGCAAAGCGTAGATTATTCCGAAGCCTGGTTCGATCGGGACAGAAATGATAAGCAATGGGTGCGTGGAAACGATTATTCTGCTTCTCTTAACGGTAGCTTCAATATGTATGGAATTCGAACCTTCAATAAGGCTCCCATATCAGCTATTCGACACGTTGTAACACCTTCTGTTGGCTTAAGCTTTGTTCCCAACCACTCACGTAATGCAATATATTATGGGTTTGGGGGCATCTCATTGCGTAACAATCAGAAACAAGCTAGTTTGAGCTTCTCACTGGCGCAGAAATGGCAGCTTAAGTATACCCAGGGAAAGAATGAGCGGAAGATTAATGATCTCTTTTCCTGGGATTCTCGCATTGCTGCCAATCTGTATAAAGATGATAAAAAATTCGGCGATATTAGTCACAGTTTCTCATTTAGACCCGGTACCATAGAATTAGGAAAATTGCGACATAAGGATTTTAGGCTGGATGGCTTAAAACTCGGTTATAACAATCGGATGAGTGTTTCCCAAAAAACCTATCAGATTGGTGTTGATGGTTTAGCCTTAAGGAATTACTACTTCTCACAAGGCATTTCTCTCAGTGGTTCTGCATCTTATGCCGATTACTTTCCTGCACCCAAAAACCGTACTTTCACAAGTTTTGGAGAACACCGTGAAGAACCACAAGCAAAGGCTGATAGCGATAGTTGGAGCCTGGATATTAGTCACGATCTTTTTGCCGAAAAGAATCTGTTTAAGAGCTCTGGGCAAAATCTACGCTTGAGCGCAGGCTTTAATCTTACTAAAAATTACAGCTTAACCTATTCTAATTATTACGATATCAAGAATAAGGAATTGATCTCACA
>JAJBBD010000244.1 GCA_020532355.1 Candidatus Cloacimonadota bacterium
ATGCCGAAAAAGTCAAATAAAGACATCCCTTACCTCTTTTCTGAAAAGCAAAATTGGCGGTTCATAAGCTGTATAAACTACTAAAAACCTATATTTTCACAATTCCTGAGCACTCTATAGATGTCAAGCAAAAAGACGTAACTCGATAGTGCAATATCGGGATGTGTATAACGTGACAACGAAATCTGCAAATTGTGCAGCGAAAACTGCAAACTGTCGCATCGTTGCTCATCCTTACTCATCCTTTCCAAGACCCTTTTAGGTAGTTTTTGACAGGCTTTCTGCAAACTGTGCAGCGAAAACTGCAAATTCTGACAGGATAACTGCATAGTCGTCCTCACACAATAAGAACTTCCTAATGTGGGTCAATCCCTAATTCTTATTCTGCTCCAACAAGGTTGAATCTATTTAATCATCGGTTAGACAAAGGCTGCACCCAGGACCAATTAGAGTACTTTTCCCTCCAGCTTGTGGGATTACTTGAAGTTGAGTACTAATCCTCTCCTTAAGCGCTTGAACGTGAGAGATTACACCGATTATTTTACCATTTTGCTGATAACTTGCCAGTGCTTCAAGTGCTAAGGATAATGACTCATCGTCTAATGTTCCAAAACCTTCATCTAAGAATAATGAGTCCACCCGAACTTTCTTGCTAGCCATTTGAGACAGTCCTAAGGCAAGAGATAAGCTGACAAGGAAGCTCTCTCCACCCGACAGATTCTTGGTTGATCTTGTAACACTAGCCTGGTAATTGTCTATAACTTCCAGCTCCAGAGGGTTTTTACTACCACGTATCAGTATATACCTATCGGTCAATTGCTGCAATTGTTTGTTAGCATGACCTATCATCACATCGAAAGTCAACCCCTGAGCATAGTTACGAAACTTTTTCCCATCTGCGGAACCTATCAGGTAGTGCAAGTTTTCCCATTTTAGGCATTCTTTTTCTTGAGTCTCAATACCTTTTTGCTTTGCCTTGCGTTTTTCCTTGGCAACCTCGTTACTCTGTAAAGTAGTATTGATGGTAGCAATCTTCTCTCTCAATTCTCCCAGAGCTGTCTCTAAATCTTTTGCTTGCGCTCTCACTTCCTCAATAGTCAAGTCCGTAAGCTTCTTTGCCAGCTCCGTGTCATAACGCTTTTTACAGTCTGTTTGCCTGACTTGAAGACCTATCAGTCTGCTTGCAAGTTCCTGTGCCAGTTGGGATAACTTTTCCCTCTCGCCGCTGCTGAGTACCGTTTTGTTATACTCGTTCTCATCCTTGATACCCAGGATTTGCAGTGATGCAAGAAAAGAAGTTTCGAGGCTGTTCAGCTCTGGATTTCTCTTATTGATACTCTTCTTGATTGAATCAACTCTGGTTCGGGCTGCCGTTAACTCGCCTTGGTGCTTGGACTGTTGATCTCTACAGTTCTTTTCTTCTTGCTCAGCCTTAGTAATAGTTGCAATTAGCGAAGCCTCTTCTGCGTCTGGTATTTTGTTACCAAAAAGTCTATGCCTCTCTGCTTTTTTTGCGCTAAGTTCTGTGTTTTGAGACTCTAGCCGGGTTTTTCTATCGTTCTGAGTTGTGCGTTGAACCTCTATGATCCCTTCTAAACGTTTTATCTCATTATCGTACCTAGAGATCGTTGTCCTTACTTCTTCTTTC
Organism: Candidatus Cloacimonadota bacterium; assembly: GCA_020532355.1. Classification (NCBI taxonomy): domain Bacteria; kingdom Pseudomonadati; phylum Candidatus Cloacimonadota; species Candidatus Cloacimonadota bacterium. The sequence continues at coordinate 1,649 of JAJBBD010000244.1, forward strand.
TGCTTTACATAGTCCTGCCAATCCCGTAACCGCTTGCTAAGTAAATTCATAACAGAATCTATATCTGAGTCCGGAACCTCTTTGATGCCAAGAGGTATGAGTTTGTTTACAATCTCTTGCTTGATTCTGCTATAGTCTTCTGCACATTTCTTCAATCCCTCTTTTTTTACCGTTAGGGCGGTCTCGGCAGCATTTCTTTCACTCTCAGCACTTACTATCCGCTTATCACACTCATCAAGATTCTTCTGAGCAGCACCTTCTGCTTCTTGTAGTTTTTGGAATTTAGCTTCCAGGTCTTCTGCTTTGCTTATTAAATCTGTTAATTCGTTAATTTTACGCTGGGTATCATCCAAAACTGGAACATTTCCCCTTGCAAAGGGATGATCTTGGGCTCCGCATAAGGGGCATGGTTCACCATCTTTAAGCTTAACACGATAATCCTCAAGAGCGGCAATTTGTTGTAACAATGCCTTCTTCTCAAGAAGTGTGTACTTCTCCGTGCGGTATTCCCGCAAGAGTTTTCCATCCAGGATTGATTCTAAGGCATCTTTTTCCTTTTGTTTTTGAAGCGAGGCTTCTTTTAGTTTCTTACCCAGCGCAACGCTTTCACCCTGTGTTTCGTCGAGGCTTTTGGACTTCTTCTCAAGCTCAATAACTGCTTCTCTAATATTTTCATCAAGTTGTACAATCTCTTTATGTTTAGTGGACAGATTGTTCAATTGTTCCTGGATACCTGCTAAGTTTTCCACAAGCCATTCATCTTGCGTATGCTCTTCCAGATACTTGCATATTTTCTTTAGTTTCCCGGCTTCATTATCATGCTGCTTGTGAAGACCAGTGATAGACTTCGTATGTTTCTTTATCTCTTCTTCATATCTCTGGATGGACTCTTCCGAATCCCGGCATAGCTTCTCTTGATTAGCAATGGTCTGATCGAGAGCAATAATCTTCCTGATAAGAGGTTTTGCCTTATTCAGATTCTCTTTGGATTTTAATGTGCTTTGCTCTAAACTTCTCAGCCTGTTTGTAAGATCTTCAGCCTTAGCCTGTAATTCCGGTAAAGCTGCTTCAGCCTTTTGTAATTCTTTAGTATCATCTGCCTGTTGTTGTCTATTCGCTGTGAGAGTAGCATATTTACCCTCTAATGAAGCAGCTTTATTCGCTTGTTCGAGTCTCGCCTTCTGTGGTTGAAAGTCAGCGATCTCTTTCTTCAAAAGCTCATCTTCCTCAGCCAGGCTGTAGATATCTTTCTGCAAAGCTTCGATTGTGGTAAGCCAGGTTTGCGACTCCAGGGTCTTATTTAACTTATCAGTATCTTGTTTCTCTGCTATTCTGAAGTTCTCGAGCTCAGTTTTGTATTGCTCTTCATGTTCTGGATCCAGGACAGATGTCCCATCTGCTTCTGCCCTGAGCAACTTTAGCCTCTCCTGTTCATATCGTTGCCGCTCATGAACTTTTATAGATATCTCGCTGTAGATTTCCGTGCCCGTGATCTGTTCCAGGATTGGAGCCCGCTCATCAGAATCAGCTTGTAAAAATGCCGCAAAGTCACCCTGGGCCAACAACATTGACCGGGTAAACCTTTCAAAATTCAAACCTGTAATAGCTTCTACTTGTTCCGCCACGCCTCTGATTGATGAGCCTAGGACAGCACCTGATTCAGCTTTAAATATCTCGTGTTTCGGAGCCTGTAGAACTCCGTCTGGCTTATTCCTTGCCCTGCGTTGGCTCCAATGACAGCGGTATTGGCCTTCTGGATTCTCGAAGCATACTTCCGCAAAGCAATCACTTGTCAGACGCGACATTATCTCATTGCCTCTATTGTTTACCTTGTCTAGGCGGGGTGTCCTTCCATAAAGAGCAAGGCATATTGCATCGAGAATAGTAGATTTCCCAGCCCCGGTTGGACCTGTAATAGCGAAGATGCCATTTGAAACATAGGCCGGGTTCGTCATATCAATTTGCCACTCACCGACTAAGGAATTCAGGTTTTTAAAACGAATCTGTAATACTCTCATCTTATCACACCTTTACTCTGCCTGACTGTCGGATTCTTGTATCGATAATAGGATTTCTTTATAAGCTATCATCATATCTTGCCTTTGCTCTTCAGGTATATTGTGATCACTCAAACAACGCTCGAATACATCAATTTCACTCAGACTATCCAGGCTATCTTCAATACTCACTTGTTCCAGTGCCCGCTCTATAACCAGGTTGTTTTTCACCCGGATTATTTCCAAAGGAGTGTCCTCAATAGACATCGATAAGCGATTCTGCAAATCACTTATGATCTCATCGCCAGTGTAAACTATTTCTAACCAGACATTGGTATTTTCAACCGATAGATCAGTAATCCTGTTATATATATCTTCCCAATCTCCCTGTATGCTTTCGATCGGTTGGAAAACTGGGACTTCAATCTGCTTGACTGTGGTAGTATCATGATCAATATCTACTATCAAGACCCTTTTCTTTTGCTTAGCTTCACCAAAGCCCATAGGTAAAGGCGATCCACTATAACGAATTGTATCTAATTTATTCACTTTTTGTGGAATGTGTAAGTGGCCAAGAGCAGTATAGTTGAAGGATTTCGGGAAAGCATCAGCAGACACATGCGCTAAGGTTCCAATATATAGCTCACGAACTCCATCATCATCAACTATACGACCACCAGAAGTAAATAAGTGCCCCATTCCTACTATGGGGATATCCATTCCTAGTTCAAGGCGTTTATTATCGGCTAGCAGACCTACCGCAGTGTAGTGTTTGGAAATGCCTTCTAGTAGATGTCTTTCTTTGTCATTTATGCTCTCTCCTGCTTCTGCTGTACGAATATCCTTGTCCCTCAGATAGGGTACCGCACAAACAATCAATTCTGGTACATGTTGTTGATCATAGAGTACTAGCACTTCATCGTTTAAATCTCCAGCACCGTTGCCTACTACATGCACATTGAGAACCTTGAGTAATTCCTTTGGAGCAACTAGAAATGATGGGGAATCGTGGTTACCGGCAGTAATAACCACATGTTTACAGGTAGATGTGGACACCTTATGGAGAAACTGATAATACAATTCTTGAGCTCGATTACTCGGTGCCGTTGTATCAAAAACATCTCCAGCTACTAATAAGACTTCGATGTCATTCTGTTGGATTGTCTCTGTTAACCAAATTAAGAATGAGTTGTATTCTTCATATCGTTTTCTCCCACAAAGTGATCTACCGATGTGCCAATCAGAAGTATGCAGAATTCTCATAGAGGCTCCTAAGGTTGCAAAACTGATATTTCATTATATAGCTTAATCAGGCTTTCGATCGAAAGATCAAGTATTGGCTCGTACATAAACGAGTTAAGATGGATGTTTGAACTGACCGTAACGCTGACCTTATCCAGAGTAGAACGTTCAGGAAGGTTAGCATCTAAGGTCATGAGCTCTTCATACAGCTTTCCAAATTGGCTCCTTTCCTCACACCAGTATGTTGGGTCAGTTTTTATTAGCCTAATTCTTTCTATCATAAATTGCTCTGCTTTCATGCGTATAGCAATGGACATTAACACTTTGTCTTCAAGGTTAAGTCCTGTCTGGGTAGTGGCGAGGCAGATTTGGTTTGCTTGAATAAAAAGCGTATCTACCATAGTTGTGTTTCTGTCTAAATAATATGTTGTTCCAAAAAATCCATTGTAAATGCCTATATAGTCATCGATAGTTATCGTACTCGTGTCGCTTTTCCAATGCTGCAAGCTTGTCAGTTTCAGATAATCCGGATCCTCATCCCCTCTTGTGTACTCGATTAGATTTCTACTGAACGGCACTGTAGCATAAAGAATAGTATCATTCTCTGAAACTCTATTCTTCCACATATTTACAAACACATTATTAATCCCC
>JAJBBD010000245.1 GCA_020532355.1 Candidatus Cloacimonadota bacterium
AAAATCCAATTTGCAATTATCGGGGACACTAATATCAACAGCATTGCTTCAGTCATATATAGGATTCGAGTCCGTTGCATATCTATATATAGCAGATATTTATACACGAGATTTCGCTTTGCTATCCTTTTCTGAACGTAACTATTCTAACCCACTACTTTGTAGTGAGGAGTTTTGCCTCATTCTCAGAATATTCAACTGTCTTTTCGATCGTTCATTATACAGCATGCAAATTATAAAATGGATATGAACAGGCAATAATCAACAGAAAGAGATTAAAAAAGAACAATACATGAACTAGAATAAACTAGGTTGAATTCTTTACTCCTAATATCTAAGCTTTTTATTGCTCTTCCCCACCTTGCACTTTTTGGTAATCGTTAAATAAGGTTTACCTTAACATTATGCTGAAGATGAGGTTCATCTCGGGATTAACCTTCCTTAATCTTATGGTAAGGCTTTGGCCAAGAGTCAAAAAAAATGCAGCTTTTTTAAGGCTGCATTTATTAGAAGAGGATCTATATTTAGTATCCCTGAGTTTGAGACACTAAATTGCTAAGCGATTTAAGTCTATTTTGAATATCATTCAGAATATCCGGTTCGGCTGTTAATGACCGAGCTGTATTAAGTTGATCTACAGCGTTACGGAAATACCTATTTGCATTTGCTTTTGCTGCATCGCGCTGTCTGGATAGAGTAGTCGCTTGTCTGCCAACAGCATCAGCCGCGAGTCTTTCCAAATCCGCAAAGCGGTTATATTCATTTGTTCCTTTAGATTGATTTATGGTAGCCATAATCACGTAGGATTGATACAAGCTTGGGTCTCTTTCAATAGTGGCATTAGCATTAGTTTCTGCCAAATCGTTATTGCCCATGGCAAGATAGATGCTTGCCAGATTGAGATAAGCCAGGGCATTATCGGGTTGAATGCGAATAAGCTGATTCATGGTTTCTATGGCTTTATTATTCATTTCTTGTTTGATGGTTTCATCTGTAGTTTCGCTTGCTTGATTGCGATACAAACTTACAACGTTTAAGTATGCTTGTGTGTTGTTGGGATTTAATCTTATCAAGCCTTCATAATTGGCAATTGCGTCTGCCATGCGTCCGCTACGTTGATAGGATACTGCAAGCCTTCTTGAGATAAGATCATTTTCTGGAAAGGTTTCATTGGCGCTTTCTAGATATGGCAAGGCATCGTTATAACGTCCCTGATCGTAAAGAAGAAATGCCAAACGTACTTTTACGCGAGGATTATCGTCATTCAAACTGAGGGCATTGTTCAATGCGTTTTCTGCACTTTCATAATCTTGCTCTTCAGCATATAGATTGCCAATCACCAACCACAGATCGGCATCATCTTTTGTTGCTGCTATTTTTTCCATTACACCAATCCGTTTCATTTTTTCGCCGGTTTTTTCATACATCTCGTTCATCATAACAAGCGTTTGATAGTGTTCAGGATTTAACTCAAGAGCTTTGTTGAAGTTAGTTTCTGCCAAACTATACTGTTCGGTTTTATAATATGTGGCGCCAAGATAGTAATAGGCGTCTATTTTTTCAGGATCTAAACCAATTGTTACTTTAAGTTGGTTCTCAGCCTCTTGGTAATTTCCTCCGGCATAGAAATTAGCAGCCACGTTAAAGATTTTTTCAACCTCATTTGTGATGAAGCGGTCTAGTTCTGCCATTAGATTTTTGTTCAAGCTTTCCCAACGTTGTTCTTTAATATTGGGGACATTGAAGTTTACTTGCCGAAGCTCATTTGTTCGAGCGCTATAGAACCTAAGAGAAAGAGTAAAAAGATCCGCTCTAAGAGAAGCTATATTCCCCAAAACAATAACATTGGCATCTGTAAGCTCGGCAAGCTCGTTCATTTCTTCCAGTTCCATATCATCAACATTTGGAATACCAAGAACCTCGAATTCATCGGCAACAAATTCCATGTCTAAAAGCTCGTATTGAGGGTAAGCGGAAAAAACATAGTCAAAATCGCGTACCGTGAGAATTTTTCGCACGTTCCTGCTTCTTGCATCCATGGTTTTAAGAGGCAAAATGGCTACTTTAGTTACCAAGCCACTATAGTTTTCAACAACTTGAGAAGGTTGAGGCATGCCTGTATTCACCGAACAAGCTGATATCAGCAAGAGGGTAACCATGGCAATCAGCAACAATCTGTTCATTAGATCCTCCAGGTTATGAATATTCATTATTTATCTTTCACAATGATTTTTGTTTGCTCTATCTGTCAAGAAAAAGCTTCAATACTAAGAATTGAACCTGAGCTCAAATTAATGATTTCACCCATCCCTTTTCTTACGATTAATGCGCCCTTCAAATCGATACCTAAGATCTCGGCTTCAAAAGGTTCTGTTCCCACATCAATCAAGGCTTTGCAGTTTTTCCCAAAAAGATTCTCATTACAATAGGTGATGTATGTAATCTCATGAGATAGCAAGCGAACATTTCTTTCTACTGCATCGATCAAACTGAAGCATAGCTGTTCATTCGATATGTTTGTATTGAGAATATTCTTCAAGCTAACAGCACCAAATTTTCCTAAGCTACTATCAATATCGTTATTTGTATTAAGACCAATTCCAATTGTATAGCGCCCAGGATGGCTTTTACACAAAACTCCACCTAATTTTTTGCCATCATAAATTATGTCGTTAGTCCATTTAATCTGTAGTTTGTCTGCCAGGGGATAGAATAGTCGGCACAATTCGCGATGTAGGCAATAACCAGTATACAACCCAAACGAGCTTACAAACCCGCTAAAGACGATATCGAAGGTAAACCACAATCCTCCTGTAGGAGAAAGCCAATTATGGTTGTCTCTTCCCACTCCATCACCTTGATAATCTGTTCGCACACATATGGTTCCGTTGTTATACTCACGCAAACGTTGGTATTCTAACATTGTGCTATCTAGTACATTGTAATAAAAGTAGCTTCTTTCCATCATTTTTCAATAAACATGGCATCGCCATAACTAAAAAATCTGTAACGCTCATCTACGGCTATTTGGTAGGCTTTGCGAATAAAATCGTAACCAGCAAATGCCGATATCATCATTAAAAGAGTAGATTCTGGTAAATGAAAATTGGTAATTATAGCGTCAGTAACCTTAAACACATATCCGGGAAATATAAAAATATCAGTCCACCTATTACCATAGGTTAATTTGTCTTTCTCCCAAAAGCTTTCTAAGGCTCTAACCGAAGTTGTGCCAACTGCAATAACTCGGCGTAGGTCTGTTTTGGCTTGGTTAATAATCTTGGCAGTATGTTCAGATATTTCTACACATTCACTATGCATTATATGTTTAGTAATATCTTCAGTTTTAACCGGTCTAAAGGTACCAATGCCAACATGTAAGGTAAGTTCAGCAAATTCCACTCCCATATTCTTTAGGTTCAGCATAAGATCATTACTGAAATGCAAACCTGCTGTTGGTGCGGCTACAGAACCGTTTTCTGAGGCATAAATAGTTTGATAACGCAGCCTATCATTTTGCTCATCGGGACGGTTAATATAAGGAGGCAGTGGAATATGACCAATTTTCTCGATTTCTTGCCAAAAATCACCTTCATATTCCAGTTTTATCTTACGCATGCCATCGTCATTTTCTGGATATGCCCATCCTTTCATATTGTTGGAAAATACTATATACTGCTCTTTTTTTATCCTTTTAGCAGGGAAAATCAGGCATTTCCACAAATCGGGTTCAGCGAGGGGATTTAAAAGCAAAACTTCTATTGGTGTACCATTTTCTTTTTTACCAAAAAGCCTGGCAGGAAATACCTTGCTATTATTAAGCACCAATAAGTCCCCTGCCCGTAGAAGACTAGGTAAATCCGTAAACATTCTGTTATGAATTGAGTTATTTTCACAGCTTAGGCACATCAATCGCGATGCTTCACGTTTTGCCAGTGGATACTGAGCAATAAGCTCTCTTGGCAATATATAATGATATGCAATTTTTCTGTGTAGATCTTGTGTCATTTCAGTTTTAACGGTACCTTTTGAGCTTCAGTTAAGCTTGCCGTGAAGGAGCCAAATGATATCTTACT
>JAJBBD010000246.1 GCA_020532355.1 Candidatus Cloacimonadota bacterium
GGGCTTTGATGTAATCCCGAGCACCATCCAGGCTGTTGGACTTTGTATCCAGAGCCATAAGGTTGTCCATCACTTCCAAGGCATCGTTTAGATGATAAACCCTGTCTTGGGCAGCCAGAGCCCTGCAGATGTCACTCGTACGGTCAGCCAGGATCACCACAAGCTTGTAGTATCTGGGTTTCAAGCGAGTCTTATAAGCCATTGCAATCCTTCGTACTGCACTCGTCTTTCCCTCATGATGTCCTCATGGCATGAGGAGATAATGAGGGAAGATTGAGCGAACTCCATCAGAGAGAGCAAGGGGGGCAGAGTGAGTTTACTTTAAGTTCCAGAGTAGGATTTTTGCCGCTTTTGTAACTATTTCCAGATAGTCCAAAGCTTCATCGAGTTCGTTGGCAAAGGCTAGAATTCCATGACCAGACCAGATAAGTGCCTTCTGGTTTTTAAGAGCTTTTATACTTGCTGTACAGAGTGCTAAGGAGCCCGGCGCTGCTCTAGGGACAAGAGCCACGCCTTCAGGTAGATACAGTGGTAATTCCGGCAGAGATTCACATAACTTGGCATTTAGGGATGCGCTATCTTTTGCTAGGGTAAGATTGGACAGAGCAATAATCTCTGCGGGATGAGTATGGAGGATTATTTTGAAGCGATCGTTTTGCATTTGTAAACAGCGATGGCTAATCCACTCGCTAGTAGGCAAAGCATTTTGGGGAAAGAATGTATCTTCAGTTTGAGAACATGCAACTAACATGAGGTTTTCGCAAGGAGAGAGAGCAGTTTGGCGATAGCGACTACCGGTGCGGGAAACGATATACCATTTTAGCTCGGTATGCATACACTGCATTACCAAATCACTCACATCCATGCTGATGTTACCTGCATTAGCTTCTGCCCAGCCGTAGCTATGAATTAGCCGGGAAATCTCGGCAATGTGTTGCAATGCATTCTGAAAGATAGGGTGTTTGAGATTGTTTATATGCATTTAATCTCTTTTTTTGTTACTTTTATTGCGAATAATTGTTTCTACTTCGCGGAAGTTCACTTTACCGCTTGCCATCATGGGAATATCTTCAATTACGTAAAACTGTTTAGGAATGGCAATAGAGGGCAATTCTTTTTTGAGTTGTTTTAGTACCTTATGCATATCGAAATCGCCATTTGCTACAGCGGCAACCACATCTGCTCCTTTGGTGGGATTGGGTACATCTACCACGCAGCAGATGACATCGTCTGGTAAAAGCTCACTAAGGTGTTCTTCAACTTTTACCAGCGATACCATTTCACCGCCCACTTTCACAAAGCGTTTTAGGCGTCCTTTGTGATATAGATAGCCATCTTCATCCATCAATCCGATATCTCCGGTATCGTACCAACCATTACGGATTCTCAAGGAGGTTTGTTCCAAATCGTGGAGATAACCCTCCATTACCAAATCTCCTTTAACCAGTATTTTGCCTTCTTTGTTGGGACCTAAAATTTTATCTGTGTGAATATCCAATATACGCACCTGCGTATTGGGTATGGGTTTTCCGATTGACCCGGGTTTATGAGAGCCGGGATAGCATGTAGCAATAACGGGGCTGGTTTCGGTGGTGCCATATCCTTCAAGGACGGTAAGATTGTGCTTTCTAAGAAATCCTTCATATACCTTATCGGGGAGCTTATCGGCACCGGCAATGGCTATATTTACCGAAGCAAAATCACCGGGTTGAGATTTTTGCAGATAGCCGTAGAAAAAGGCGGGAGTAGCGGCGATGAAGGTAACCTTGTAATCTCGGATATAATCGCATACAGTACGATATTCAAGCGGATTGGGATAAGTGAGCATGCTGGCGCCGATAGTTATGGGCAGCCAGAAATCTACAGTAAGGCCAAAAACATGAAACATAGGCAGAATAGAGGCAAAAACGTCATTTTCATTAAGCGGAATCATGGTGGGGAAGGCGTTAACATTATGAAGGATATTACGATGCGAGAGTTGCACAGCTTTAGGTTCTTTCTCGCTTCCGCTGGTGAAAAGGATAACCGATATTTCCGAAACATCTCCATTGTGTACCTGGTTTTTTAAAATTGAGAATGGAAGTTTGGATTTGAAGGCAGCTATCAATTTGGCAGGCAGAGTAACCCGAGATAGGATGTCTTCCACAAAGATCATGTGATCTATAGGTTCCAAACCAAGCTTCTCCAATAGTTTTCTACTGGTGATAACTGTTTTGAACTGGCATTTATCGCGCGCATAGATGCAATTGTCGATTGCACCTGTGGCATAGTTTATCATAACCGGGATCTTTCCCTTCATTAAAGTACCCAGTATGGTAAGCATTGCTCCAACACCGGTTGGCAATAGAATGCCGATGTATTTCCCGCGAATTTTGCCGATGTGTTCAGTTAGAATCAAGCTGGCAATTAGCATCTTAGAATATGTGTAGTCTTGCATGGTAGCTTTATCGTACACAGCTATTCGGTTGGGAAATCTTTTGGCAGTTTGAATAAAACGTTGATGTAATTGTAGCATATTGAATAACCTCATTTAATAATATGTAGCCAGTCTCTTAACAAGAATTCCAATCTCCCAATCAACAGAGAGATTCTTGCCATAACTGTATAGCCAAAGGTAGCACCGAAACTTACCATCAAAAACCAGATACCAATTTTGGATGGAACTCTTAGCAATCCCTCCTGTTTTTTGCTGAAGTAGAAGAAATAAACTCCGGTAATAGTGCCAATTATGAGTAGAAAATTGCCAATAACTCCTGCGGTAGATGAAGCGGCAAAGGGATTAATCATTGTGGCGGAAACCTGCTCTAAGATGTCACTTTTCATATAACGCAACAAAGATATTCCGGCAGTTGTACCAATCATTATTGCCATAGGGTATCTGCTTAACCACTGGGTTTTGGGATGCAATCGCATCAGCATCAAGATGCCCAAAAAGGCGGGGATTAGCAAGATGGCGTTTCCCGAAAAATCTTGGATCAACTTGGTAAACAAATTGGGCAGCATAATGGAATATATTATATAAACCAGCCAGTATGCCGCAGAAAGTCCTACAAATACCTGTTCGGCAAATTTATAGAAAGGGTTGTCCTTGTATAGAAAGCTAAAGATGCTGATGGTGAAGAATGCTGCAAGCCAGATTCCGAGAATGTTCATAAACTGAATCATTTTTTCTTCCTCCCACGCGTTCTGTATGCTTTAACGTTGCCTACTGCAATGAAGACCAGAATGAGCAAATGTGCAATAGACTGGGCATCCATCTTAGTGGTTGCAGTACCCAATCTGCCAATTAAGCTCTCATACTCGCTGGCGGCCTTTAATCCACCCAAAAGACCGTATAACTGTCGTTGTTCATTTACGTAAGGGAAAAAGCCGGGGGCACTAATAGCAGTACATCCTCCGGTAACGGGGACCCCATAGTTATCTCGAGCTACCATCATCCATTCTTTAATGCCCGGAACTCCACTGGAGAGAGAACTAATCCAGGCAATATCCTTCAATCGTTTAACGTTTTGAAGCATGGGAATATCATCATACAAGATGTTTTGATTGTCGCTAGGAAACACTTCCTTAAGGTTGCGTCCCATAGCTTGAACGGTTACCATACCCCCAACTTTATAACCGAGATTTACAAAGTCTGCTCCGCGCTTTTTATCCGGATAGTTTTCCAAGACTGTAGTAAATGCTTGTTCTGCCATTTGTACGCCCATAGGCCATAAGGCGGTGGCGATCACACGTTGATTCTTCATAAAGGCATGTTCAATCATCGCCTCTGCCATCGGTTGCAGTTCAGTCATGGTGGAAGGATCGTAATCGAAAGAGATAATCACTACCTTGTCTGCAGGAGTGGTATCAATCAAATTGTAAGCCATACGAGTATATTCGGATACTTCGGTTGTCCATCCAATAGGGAAGATGAGCGGTAGGGCAACGGCAATAAACAGGATGGTGAAGATGATTCTGCGTTCTGCAACAACTGAGAGTTTCATCAATCACCTCCCAAATAGCTGCGTTCTATGCCTAAAATTATGCGTAATGAGCTTCCCACAATACCAAGACCAGCAGAGATGAGTATTGCTCTCTGCGCAGCAGAATTGGGATACTCCATGATGAAATCTGCCAAGTTTGGGATATGCCAGAATTGTAAGGATTCTGGCAGCCAACCAGTTAACATAGTGCCAATGCTTGTGCGCCCAATGATAACGATAACTGCAGTAATCATTAGCAAGTTAGATTCGAAGCCCCGGATTATAAAAGCACGGTATGCTGCAGAAGCAATAAAGAATGCTAAAAGCGAAAAAAGAGTGGCAGAAAGAGGCATGTATGCATGATTAAAGAGATAATCGAATGGTTTCATACCCAATTTGTTAACAATTTCTTCGCCAGTTCCCAATAAACCCGGTGTTTCTTGCATGCCCCACAAAATTCCGAAACTAAGCATAAGGGCAAAGCTGATGAGCCCGGCTAGGTAGTATTGCCAATCCGGTAAGCGATTAGCTATTTTATATGAATTCATGCGAATCAGGCTAATTTGCCCTAGAAGGATAGCAAAACCGGAAATTATCATGAACCAGTTCTCTAAAGTAGAGACAATCAGATTGAAGGGTCGGTGGGGGATAAATTCGGAAAGTAATACTATTACGCCGACAACGAAAGCAAAGATAAGCGGTATGGATCTTTTCACGAGGCAGCTCCGGATAAAAAGTCTTTGAGGAATGAGATGCCAATAATCTCGAAGATAACTCCGAAAACGATTAGTAAGATTACCAGCAGCTTGCCAAAATCGTGTCCTTTTAGGCTTCCCATTTGTTGGGGATCTTTGGAAAGATATGCCGAAGCCGCAAAGAGTTCTTCACCAATTAAAGTGTAATCGCAACTAACCACAAAGAATGGTAACTGATGAGCTTGAGCAGTGCCAGCAGTTTGGATGGCTCCGGTACTAAAGCCAGTTTCAGCTAAGATTAGGGATTCGGCATAGAACGAGCCCATAAAGAAATTTGCAGCGGGTTTTTCACGCAGCATAATACCGTCTATACCGGCAACAAATCCAAATTGATCGTCAGTAAGATAGAATATATTATCGGCTTTATAAGCATCGGGGCGACCGGCTTTGATGTATGCTTCTTTTACCACTTCTCGAGCGGCAGAAAGTACCATAGAGAAGCGGCAGGGGACAAATAAATCTGTATCGTATTCTGCGCTGCGCTCGGCAAGATGGCTGAGGATTGTAAGGCTGGCAATAGTTTGTATGTCATCCAGATCACTAATGCCTGGCACAAAAAGGATGGGTCTTCCTTTCTCAGTGGCGCGTCCAATCGCTTCTTCCATGCTATCCAAGCCCGCAATACGGCGAATATAATACTCTTTTCCTCGTTTTGCCTTTTGAATGTAGTAAACAATGGCAAAACAAACAACCAACAAAAGGATCAAAAAAGCTAACTTATGTAAATAGAACCATTGTTCTTTGGTTTTTGCTTCGGCTTGAAGGACTATATTGTCATCCAAAAAATCAGCTTGCAGGCGGTAGATATATTCTTGTTGTGGTTCTAAACCGTTATCCCGAAAGCTACCCTGAAACTCAGTTGATTTATGTATAGTTTCAAAAATGTCGCCATCAATTTGACGTTGCAAAGTTACTGTTTTTGTCATGGGGCTAAGCTTCCAATTGAGGTTTATGGATTTTCCGTCGTCCCATGGAGTGTCTATTGCAGTAAAGTTGTTTGCCGTTAGGCAGGAGATAAATAGTAAAAGAATAAAAACCAGTGTGGATCTCATTCACATTCTCCTTATAGCATATTTTGGGATGAATTATGTAACTGAGGCATCAAACACAGAATCCCAAAGACAAACTATCAGCTTATCTTTGGGATTTCTGAGTGTATTATCACGCAAATATCAATCTTGAAATGCTGTTTTAATGGCATCCGTTTTTGCTAGAATTTCACCGATTTGTTCTTTGGTGTAGGTAGAATTGTTATCGCTGTCCAAAATTGCTTTTAGTTCTTGGGTTAGGGCAACCGCTTTAGTGAAGGCTTCTTGTTCCAAAATGTGGGGAGTGTCTATTTGTTGGAGGTTGTTCACAAGGTGGTTAAATGTTCCTTTTTGAACCAAAACAGATGTGCGTTCAACGCTATAATCTTGGTTAATTAACCAGGCTATGCGGTTTGCAGCTTCAATCCAGCCGCCCATCAACATTAGAGTGTAATTATCAAAATTTTCGCTTTCCCACAACTTTTTTTCTACATCTGCTTTATGGGCGTCTAAAGTTATATCGAGGTTATCCCAATCTTCTGCTTCTATCATGCGCTTCATGTCGTCGCCAAGTTTATTTACTTCGGATTCTAGACCCAGTAATCCGGTTAAGTTCATCATTTGGGCAGAGATATCGTTCAGTTTGCTCTTGTTTCTGCCTTTAGCAGCTAAAACGGCATCGGCGGTTAATAAGCCCAAAGAGAATGCGTTACGAATTTCATCCTGTTCGGCTTTGTAAATAGTGGCGGGTACAGCAGCAGAAATGTCTTTCACTTGCACTTGGTCTAATGTGCTATAAACTTCTTTAAATGAAGGCAGGGGAGCGAAAGTTGTTATCTGAGATGTTGTTTCCTGATCTGGTAAAGTATCTGCTTTTTTCTTGCAGGATAGTGAGAATAACATCAGGATTAGCACTATTGCTACGATCAAACGATTTTTCATGATCTAACTCCTTATTCTTTAAAATCAAATTTTAGTTTTGCCCAAGTAATCAAGTTCAGTACCAAGACATACAACATAATAATAATTGAGTTGAATGTCCATGTTCGGTATTCCCAATTACCTAGTAACTTAAAACTGGAAAGAAACTCGTTTCTTTTTGTATTATGAACTTTACCGTCCATCATACTAACGGCAGAGTTCAAATAGTTATTTAAGGTTTTATTAGGGTCCCATTTCTTGGCAACACGAACTTTTTTATAATACATTTCGGAACGCTTTGCCTGAAACTCTTCATAGTTTATGGTAGCATTCCTGTAACTTTGCAAATATGTCAATTCCTTTTTTTGAATGGATGCCAAAGCTCTGTGGAATCTTGTGTTTTTGGCATAACTGGTAGCCAGCCCCTCAAAAAGCCAGCGCGAGGGAATTAATTGTACAATCTCGGGAACAGGATGTTTATCGTATAGTTTAAGGTTTTTATTCATGCGCTCAAACTCAATTACTGCTCCCCCAAAGATAATTTGCGGAATAAGAATTAGAGGTAATAGATTGATTATTGCCCGATTTTCTTTTATTAAAGATGAAGTTAACAAACCCAAAGAGTTACCCACCAGAGCTGCCAAAAAGAAATAGGAAACACTAATGAAGCCTAAGCCTCTAATATCTAATACTCTTGCGGCAATAACATGATACAAAAAAGCTTGAACAAATCCAAAAAGAGATAAGGTAAGCACTTTGGAAATCTGATAACTGCTCATTTTAAGATTCATCAAGCGTTCTCTGAGAATTATCTTGCGCTCGCTAAATATTTCTTCAATCGAATTAGACATGCCCAAGAATATGAATGCAATAATGGAGACGAAGATGTAGATGAAAATATTGTTATTATCATTATAGCTGTAGCTTCCGCTGGTATTGTGTCTTAGTATAAATGATATTATCAAGCTTAATAAAGGTGCTTCAATAAAGGTAATGAGGTTATTGCTTTTGTTTCTTATCTTCATGCGAAAACTGCGAGAGATAAAAGCACCTAAGCTAATGAAATATGAGCGGAGTCCCAAACGTTTTCTTAAGCGTCTGAACCCAATTCCTCGAGAGAGTGAATCCGGTGCTTCGCCCTGGATTAGTTCATACAGCATCTTACGTTTGAACTTGTCGCGCCAGTAATCCGGCGGGAATTTTCGTTTGGCTTGCACCTGTTTTTTCGTTTGTTCATAAACCGGTTCACCACGTTGATTATATTCCGGATACGTTATGATATCGTAGAAATAATCTGATGTCATAAGATGGCGTTTTTTTTCTATCTCTGCTTTGCGATTGCTTATCTGACTCAACTCTTCATCAAAATAGGGAAAGCTTTCAACCGGGGTTCCGTAAAAGGCTAACTTGCCACCCATATCCATCATTAAAACACGGTCAAACCTGCGGTAAATGCTGCTATTTGGCTGATGAATCGTAACCACTACAATTTTACCTTGTTGACAGAGGTAGCTCAAGATGTCGATGATTTGTTCGGCATCATTAAAGGATAAGCCACTAGTGGGTTCATCGCAGATTATTATTGTAGGTTCAAATAATAGTTCCAGGGCTATATTGAGGCGTTTACGTTCTCCTCCGCTGAGGTTTTTGGTTTTAAAATCTCCCACTATTGTGTCTTTATGGTGGCTAAGACTTACCTGATTGAGGATGTTGTTTACTTTTTGTTTTAGCAATGTAGTCTGAATATGTGGCATTCGCAGGCGAATTCGGTACCATAAGTTCTCATATACGCTAAGATTGGGATATAGTAAGTCATCTTGAGGCACGTATGCCATGTGTTCCAGAAAATAATTGATATTGGAATAAAGATTTTTGCCGTCGATGCTAATCTTTCCATAAGTAGGAGTTATTTCAGATGAGAGAACCTTAGTAAGAGTAGATTTTCCACATCCGCTTTGTCCCATAATTGCTATCAGTTGGCCGCGTTGAGCTTCAAAAGAAACAGAATCTAAAGCAAGTTTGCCATCTGGAAAATAGTGTTTAACATCTATAACGCTCAAGGTTTCTATTTCGAAAGGAGTTTCTATCAGATCGTAAAGATTGTTTATTCTAAAGTTTCGTTTTCCGATGGTGAGGATATCCGAATTGAGGTTTATTGGTAGAGCTTCGCTTACCAGTTTACGGTTTACAAATATACTAAACCCCTTTTTTGGCGGCAAAACGTAGTAGTTACTATCACGTAATTCAATAACTGCTATGCTGTTATCCGCATCTTCCCGGCTAGTATTATAGTAACCTTTATCAAAACAAATATAGAGTTTCTTGGGGATGTAATCTTCCACTCCAATTATTGCTCGGTGTTCAATAACCATGCCCAAATGGAAGGGAGCATAGCCCCTAATTTGCAAAGTGTCGTCAAAGAACACCTCAAATCTTCTGCCATGAGACATCTCTTTGCCATTTAGAGCAACAGATCCGGAATGAACAATAAAACTATAAGTATTCTTGCTTTTATGGACGGTAAAATCGTATCCACTTTTGCGAAATACAATGTCATCTTCCTCATCTCGCAAGTTATAAATTCTTTCTAGGCAGTTGTAGGAATACTCTCGGTCTAACAAGCTAATACTGCAATCCTTGTTTAAGAGGATAATGTTGTTATTGCTTACGGGATTGCCATTTAGCCTTATATTGCTACCTGCGGCAACAGAAAGGAACAGATGCTTGTCGATGGCAAATAGAGCACATTCGTATGGGCTTAAGTGCTCATCTCTATATGCCACATCGGCCTCATCACCATAACCAAATACTACATAATCTGAAAACACAGAATACTTAATGTGGCTTAGATGATGTCTGCAAGAAATACTAACCGGGTTCATCTGTCTATGCTCAAAATGATCCATTAAAGGCAAGAATTGGTCGGCGGCAATATTGAGATTCTTGCTTAATTCCATTATCTCTGTTAGTTCCGAAATAGCAAAATCTTCTTCGGTTTTAGCCATAATTATCAGAGATTGGATAATTCGTATTTTATCGAAAAGAGATAAATGCCTATCCAAATAAACAAGCACTTCATTTATTTCGTAATCAGATTCTAGAATTTGTTTTACATAGGCCTCCCAAGAAACATCAACCTGCGAAAACAGATTTACCAACAATGAGTACAGGATATTTATCTCGTTATTGGAGATGTGTTCATCGCTTTTTAGAATGTGCACATAGAGTCGCGTTACCATATCAATGGTTCTTTTGAGGCGATCTTGGGCGTCCTTCTGAAAAACAGGAGCCTTTAACATGTATGCTCCGCCTTTGGTGTTTTTCTAAGCTTCAAATAGCGCTCCCTATATGGCTACAAGTTCTCATATCTGTTTATTGGTAAAATCTAATCCATGATTGTTGTGTCAAGCAAAAAGTGGGCTCTAATTTTACTGCTTATTCTATCACGTGTTTGTAAAGAAGTCTATACAAGAGGCTTTCACCCATCAACTTCGCTGCATCGCTTTCTGCATTGCGTTCGGCTGTTTCTCGAGATTTGGCTGCGCTTTTCAATCCCGAATGATCTATATAGTTTAATGTAGCCCCGCTTTGAGGGTCAATTAAACTCAAGCGGATATTTGTATTTGCAGTATATTGCTTCAGATTGTTTATATAGTTTCCTTCTCTAGCTTCCACTCGTATTTGAAGTAGGAAATCTGCATCAGCCAATTTTTGTGCAAGGTCAACATTCAGATTTGCCAAATATCCAATTAGAGATTCTCGATAACCGCCTTGAAAGGCAGAAAGATAAGCGTAATCTAAAAATACTGAGGGGCGAGAAACTTCCAATGATAGCCAAACTGTATCGAAAATGAGATTTTGCCACACTTTTCGGGCTGTTGGATTTGTAATCATGTCCATATAATATTGCTTACAAATACTTAAGCCTATCGGTTGAATGGCTTCAAAACTATCAATACAGGGTAAAGTAAAGCTAAATTTACCTTCTTTATCGCTAAATATCGGATTTGTAAAATCTAGATATTCAGAATTTGCGGACATGGGCATATTGATAAGAGGGTTTTGTGAAGGCAATTCAAATACATTGCCTTCTAGAACAATATTTTTCTTGAGCTTAGCTTTCACCTTTTGGCTGTCGTTTTGCCAAGCATAGCTTATGCTTAATGGCAACTTGTGCAATCTGGAATAGATATCTGAGACGATGTTCCCCTTGGTGCCGGCCAAATCCATATCCGCATATTCAGATATTGTATCTAAGGCTAAAAGTAAGAGAGGAATGGCTACGGCGGGTTTGTGAATATTGGTATCGTATTGAACAAGCAAATCGTGTGCAGTGGCAACGGCTATATCTCTCTGCCTTTCCCTTTGAGCATAATACTCAGCCTTATTTACCCGATATAATACATAATATATGTTTTTGCTTTTATAACTCATAGTAGGAGTAAGATTCTTGATTTGTGCGCTGCTGGAACTGCGAATCTGGGCGATGTATTCACTACCGGATATGCCCATAATCTCAGTTTGAGTAAGCTTAATCTGCGTATCTATGGTAGTGCTGATCTGCATCGCTATTTCATTTGCTGCCAGCTCTTGTGCTCGTTCCCGATAATCCGGTAGTGTAGTAGGCACTTTGATTAGGGCACTAAAATATAAAGGGTCGTGGACTATACTATTAGTCCATTCGGGCACACTTTGGTTTGAAGAACACGCCCCTAAAAGGAGGAACACTAATGCTAAATAGCAATATTTCATTCAAGATACCCAATAAGATGTTCAACAATTTCGGTGCTTAGCATTTCTAAGACCATATTAGTCATTTCCGAAGCAGAAGGCGCCAGTATTTCTTCCTTGCTAATTAGTTTTTTCTGTTCAGTAGTTAATGCTCGCTCATCTCCACCAAGCTTGGTGCCCCAACTTTCCTGAAACTTATAGGAAGGATTAAAGCTATTGTGGGAAAGTATCTTACCTGTAGATACATCAACCAAAGTATAAGAAGCCAATATCTGCAAGCTTGCAGTTTTAGTGTATTTTGTAATGCTGCAGCTAATATCAATTTCTTCATCTTTTTCGCTATCTGCTACTACAGAAGTTTCGGTTATGCTTGTTTGGACTGTGCGTGGTTCATTGTAAGAAATCTGCAATATCTTTCCCGTCAGGATAGAATTAGCCCCTAAGAGATGACCGATGTTTGCCGCACTGTTTTCATCTATCATGCCCGATACACCAAGTTGTTGCTCTTTCATTAGCACATCTATACGGTCTCGAGTAATGAATTCCGTATACTCTAAAGCGTTATTTTGCTGTAAAAGATTACTTATAATAAGATCGCTGAGTATGTTGGTAAGAGCACCATAGGAACGATTGTTGCCCGATATGTCTTCAAAAGGTAAAATTGCTATGCGCATTACAGCTTTTTGCCTTGCAGCTTGGTATCTTTGTGCACTATCAAGATAGTTAGGAACAAAACTCATGGCTTTTTTAAACAGTTTCGCCGCTTCTTGCTGGCTTTCTTTATCGATACTAATACGGCTTTGATGAAGGGCTTTATGGTAATACAAATCCGCTGCCAATTCACTAGCTTCTGCAATTTCCGCACTGACATCCATTACGTCAAAACGAATTGCTAAGCCATTTTCGGGATTGATGAGAGGAAACAATGCTTCCACAGCTTTGTTTAGCTTGTTGAGGGCATTATACTCTAAGTGTATTTTTTCCCATTTGTAATCATCATTGCTTTCTTTGAGCCTGTTTACACGCTCTAAACGTGATAATACCGCTTGAGGGTAAGCTTGCTTTAGGCTTGTTTGAGCTTTTAGGTAATCCGGTTTAAGCTTGAGAGATTCGATGGCAAAATAGGCGGCAGATTCGTACTTGCCTTGTTTAATCATGCTTTCTGCTTGAGACTGGAACCTTTTATTGCGTGCACAGGCAAACATAGCAATCAATATCCCTAGAACTAATAGCCATTTATAGCAAGTAGTGAAAGTCATAAAACCTCATCAATAATCTAAACCTCAAGAGATATTTTTTATAAGATAACGCATCTGATACAGCATTGGACTTGTCAAGCAAGAAATTGCATTCCAATATCTCGAAGCTGAAATTTTATTGTCCGCAATGCTTCTATATATTTGTACTCAAAATAGTATTATAACCTGCAGAAAGTTGTATCGTATGTCCTTTCATGCGAGGAGTATATCAACCTCTAATCTCCTAATAGTGTAAATACGGATTTACGATTAGACAAGATAATTCTGCAAGGATAGTATTGCCTTTATTCCCATTGTTTCGTGTTATTCAAAAGATAGGTTCAGGTTACCATCATCGGGTAAAACGGGATGATGGCAGCATGAACCTTAGAGAGAATTAACCTAAAGGGTTAAGCAAACAATTAGAAATTAAAAATTAAGGTTTGAGTTTGATAATCTTAATAGCTTTCTTACTAACGCTATCACGGGCAAAATGCATTCCGGCACTAGGCTTTTGTCCGTTTTGGTTCTTTCCATCCCAATAATACTTTTGCTCAAATAAATGGATGCTTCTAACCTTCTGCCCCAATATGTGTCAAAGCCAAAGCATGGAATTTAATGTTTGAAAGAGCCAATGTAGAGGTATTATTCTGAACTCGCACCAGTAATCACAGAA
>JAJBBD010000247.1 GCA_020532355.1 Candidatus Cloacimonadota bacterium
CAAAGCAAAAGGCCCACAAGGCCTTCCAACATCCCCCCTCGCGCCTTCGCAACAGGCAGATTACCGGACTGCTGAGCGGCCGCCCCCTCCCTCAGTTTGCGCAGCCCTCGACCTCGCAAAGGAGATCGCGCAAACCATCCCGGAACTAACTTATGTATCCTGGGATATTGCACTCACTTCTTATCCCCGCTATACGCAAAAAGCCGAGGCCTTCCATAACAATGCCACTATCTCTCCCTCATAGCCGGAAAAAGACGAAGCCTTTCAAAGAGCCAACTTGTTGCCCTCTAAACAGGCAGACTTGTGAATATTACGACGCAGCGGATCCACTGTACCGCTGCGTCTTGATCCACCAGTTCCGAGGTCACGGAACCATCGTTCCGACACCAGGACCACTTTTAAATAGGTCGCTTATTTCTCCCGTAACGTTCCCGCATTGATGGATAATTTGGGTTTTGACTCAGATCGACAATGTAAGCGTTATGCTCCAGCCGATCGTAAATAGCATCACTCATAGTTCTGTTCGCCATCTTCATGGCGCAGCCTTTAAGGTCATACTGAGTACAAAGTATGGTTGACGTCCCTTCAGTCAGTTCCCGGTTATGAATGAGTTCATACAAGAACTGTGTTTCTATCTCGTCAATTTCTGATAGCATCCAGTCATCGATGATAAGCAGATTGCATTTCTTCAACTCCTTTGTATAACGAGTAAGCTTCAGATCTGAAGCAAGTCTGAGGTCATCCAATAGTGATCTCATGCGAGTGAAGCGCACGCTGTACAGCTTCAGACAAGCGGACATTCCCAAGGCACAGGCCAGATAACTTTTGCCGCTTCCGGTTGCACCCATGATGACAATGTTTCTGCTCTTGTCTATGAAGTCGCAAGTTTCTAATCTTAGTACAACTCCTCTGTCCAACTTGCGTCCTTCGTCGTAGTCTATTTCGGAAAGTGAAGCTTGAGGCTGTTCGAAAGCGGCTTTCTTGATTAATCTTTGGCGTTTGCTGCTGACTCTCTTGTCCTCTTCTCTGTCCACCATAAGGGTCAGCACTTCCTCTGCAGTGAGAATCCCGCCTTGTCTTTCCAGAACCATTTCTTTGTAACATTCAGCCATGCCGGACAGGTGCAAAGCTTTAAGTTTAGTATACGTTTGATTGCTCATTTCACGTCACCTCTCAAATTGCGAATAAAAGCATGCTCTATGCTGGGGTCAGCTTCCCTGACTGTGTCAACATCCCTATTCTTCATTTTCTTAAAGACTGTTTTAACAAGCTTGTAACTGGGCGTGTCTGTGTAACTCAGCACTTTGGCTGATGCTTGTTCTAGCAGTTCTTCATTGCCATTATCTCCAAGCTTCAAAATGCCAAAGCAGGAGCGAAAGCCTTGTTGAGGAATAGCGTATTTGGCAAGCAAAAGTTGAATAAGTTTTCTTGTTGAGCTGCCGATGTTTTCTGCCCAGGATAAGAAGCGATCCTCATCCCACTCCAGATACTTCTGATGTTTTTTAGGCATATGATCCCGCACTGTCTGATACTGACCCTTTCGCCCCTGCAAGCGCTGGTGACTTGTGATCCTTGTGTCTGCTTTGAATATTTCAATTAGAGAACTTGTGCTCTTAACATTGAGTTTCTGACTGATATACTGGAAAGGGACGGAATAGAACATGCCGTCTACACTGATGTGATAATTAGGTTGGACGGTCGCGACTTTCCAGGTTGCCATTTCGTACCGCGTTTTAGGTAGATGGGTAAGCAGATCTTGCTCTTGTGCAAAAAGAGTCGCTCTGCTGCCCGTCTTCTTCTGAAAGGCATGCGTATTGAAGATATCTACGTATTTCCAGACTTCCTCATTGAATTCTTCCAGAGTAAAAAAGGTTTGATTTCGTATTTTCCCCAGGATTTTATTTGCCAAATTATTAACTGAGCTCTCGACATTGGGTTTGTCGCGCGGACGTTTTATGCGCGCAGGAAGGATAAAGGTTGAGTAGTGCTCTGCCAGTTCCTGATAATTTGCCTGAATGTCGGGCTCACAGTACGAAGGTTTTTTAATGCCCGTCTTCAAATTGTCGGGAATAACAGTTTTGGGAACTCCCCCAAGAAACTCAAATAAATGTATGTTTGCAGTAATCCAGGCATCTATATCCATGCTGAGAAAACCTTCGGCATAACTGTATTGGCTGTAAGACATGGCTGCAACAAAAATATATACGGGTATGAGTTCTCCACTGACGGGATCCTTCAGGTATCCGGTTTTGCCTGCCCAGTCCACTTCCACTTCTTCACCAGGAGTACGCTTAATGTGCATGGTGGCTCTGTTTTTTTGAGAATGAGCTCGATAGTAGTCACAGTAGCGTGAGTACATGTAGGGGCGCTTGCCGTTAGCGTGGGCTCTGTCACAGTACTCCAACCACAAGAGCTGAAGCGTTACACCAACTTTCCTCACTTCCTTTTCGATGTACTCACAGTCAGGCTGCTCATAGTCGCTCTCTATTAGCTTCTGAGGGTAAAGCAGTGCCCGGACTTGAGACTCTTCCAGACCGCCTTCCTGGACCTTGTGCCAGCTTAAGTCCTGCTCCTTTGCTGCCGTCAGTGTATTACGGACGGTGGTGCGCGATATGCGCAGTGTTGTTGCGATTTGGCGCTGGCTGAACGATTCGTTCGCCATACGCAAAATCTCTCGATACTTTGTCATTTTATGACCTCCTAAAAATATTGCCACTTTCGTGACAATTTATTCTAGCAAGGTCTTATGGCTTTATTCTCGGAATTAATGGATTCGGGGTCGGTAGAGCCGGTCCTCGTCGGTCGGAACTAGTTGATCTCGCTTGTCGGAACGGGTGGATCTCATACGTCGGAACGGTGGTTCAACTTGCTTCGGAATACTCAGGTTGCAGGTGAGATGCCAAGCTGGTTTCGGTCCGGTATGGAGGCGGCGCTTCTCGCGCCAACGGCGATGAACCAGCAGAAATTTCTGCTTACCCTTTCTGGCAATACAGTTGAGGCTCAATCAACCG
>JAJBBD010000248.1 GCA_020532355.1 Candidatus Cloacimonadota bacterium
ACTTGACCCATGCTGTAGCGCTGGCAGATTCTAATGTGATCTATATTGATACGGGTGAAGAAACAATGGAAGTGGATTGTGGAGAAATCTACGCTTTCAGAGCTGCCGTAAATATGATTTATGCCGCATTCAATATGGTCGTTGCCTACGATATGGATTTAAAAGATGAGAATAACAGCTACCAGTGGATTACAGATTTATACGATATTGAAACAGAATACTATGATGATACATCGCCCCATGATCATTCTTTTGTGGATGGTCATCTAACTCTTTACTATTACGAGGACGGCTATGGCGAACGCTTAGCAAACAATCAAAAGGTAGAGTTGATTGCCAGAGTTCTACAATACAATATCGAGAACCATACCAGTTTTGGAACACTGCGGAATTCAAGCCATCTAAACACTGCCAGAAATGCCATAATTAATGCGGCCAACGACGTACGAGACGGTGCAGCGTACATTTTGGATGAAGATGATTACCAAGCCAATGATATTATCAAGAAAGAAAACATCAATTCCATAAATGAAGAGTTTAGTAACATCGATGAGGGTGATCCCCTTTTCATGCAGGATTGGACTTGCATTGCAGATGTAGCAAATTGGTTGCAAACAATTCTTACAGAAAATTACCAGTTTACCGCAAATGATGTAGATTTCCATGTAAATCTCAGCGTATTATTTTCCGGTACAATCTCCGATGTAAGAGATAATATCCCCTTTTATTCTCTGAATGAGGGGGACTGGATTTACGATACTGAAGATGGGTGGGGATATAGCTACTCTGGATCTTATTCTACTACAATAAATGGAGTTCCTTTTACGTTTGAAAACGTTAACTACCTGGAACGTGTGTATAAATATTCTGAACTCTCTATTGGTGAGTTTACGGATGAGGCAGGAAATCCTATAGCGGAAGATGAGTTACCTTATTTTCCGGATTACACCTTCAATGGCCTCTTTCCAGATATGACTCGAGCAAAATTTATTGAGTTGTTTGAGTAATCTAAGCCGCTACATAATTAAATAAGTGCATTTAAACCGGTATATCAAACAAACGATCTTTATGGGGATATGTCTTATGATGTATCCCCATTTAGCTTTTTCAGAAGTAATTACTTCAAGCAATCACATAGATAGCGATTGGCTATATTCAGATCTGTATCGTAGGCATTGCAAGGATGAAATTAGCGGCTATTTAATATTTTACGCCACAAAGAACTCATGGGAACTAAGCCATAATACCAGAGAATACACTTTTTCTTATACCGATCAATCCATGATCGGCAAGATGTATAATGTTGCAGAACAAGGCGATGAGATAAACTTGAGTGTGCCTAACCGTTATTTGCGCATATCACATCAAAGGCAGCTTAGAAACAATCAGCTATTTGGTAATCTGGATCTTGGCAGGGACTATGGTGCAGGTATAGGCTTCGGGCATAATTCAGATTGGGGAGAATGGGTAATATCTCTTAATGCAAATCGACAACAAGCAGAGATAGAACACTGTATTAAAGGCAGATACGGAACAATTCCTTTTGCGTGGGTGAAAACACAGTTAAACTCAGAATTCTGCCGCAACAATCATGCAAGCTCACTACAGCTGATGGCATATATGCCCAGCTCAGATGATAGTCTCTTTCAAAACTCACTCAAGCTTTTTGGGGCTGAGGCATTGTATACTTTTCCAATATCCAATCTCTTGCGGATGAAGCTAGCAAGCACTTATCTACATTCTTCTGCTGAATTGCGGTACAGAGGTGAACAATATGGCAAACTTGATAATTTTAACGTGCTCACGGCAGGCGGAGAAATCCAGATTTATAAAGCCAAGGCAATGTGTCGAGCAGGAGTAAATTCGTATAATTCCTGGATTAATGAAGATTCATATTTCGATATCTGGCCTTTTACTGCTTGGGATGCTTTCCTTGCCCATAGAACTCGTATCAAGAGCCTGAATGTGAATAGTTTATTGCCATATATTGGCGTTGCCTACGATTCTGCCCACGAGAGAGGCTTAAACTACAAAGCAGATTGTACATACAACCAATACATCGGTAAAGATGACATCCTGCTCAAAAACCGCCGAGTTGTATTGTATCCCTTTATATTTGCCTACGAAGATTTCGAGGTTGATTTGCTAGATGAACTTGATGCATATATCGAAGTGAATATTGGTTGCTCATATCGCTTTGGGGGCGTATGTCTTAGTCTGGATCTTAATCAACTTGCTCCCATAAATTGGATTCACATCAAAGAATCCATTTTTGGTTCCCACTCTCAAAGTACGGGAGCAAAAAGGATACAGGAGTGGGGCGGAAGCACAGTAAATTTCAAGGTAGATATATGTTTTTAACCTGAACAATGCTATGGAGTTCATGAGGCCAATTAAGTTCCTGCTGATATTGAACTTAATAAGCCTCATGGACTTCAAAAGCAGGCGTGTAATTATGCACGGCCTTGAAGTCCAAACCGCCCATAAGATATTAAATAAGTGATAGTTAGTTTATGCGCTTTAAACTCCAATGCCTCAATTGGGTTTAAGCTCTGCAAGATACCAAAAAGAAGTCGGACCCATTAGGTTGGATCCGACTGTATAAAAGAGCTATAGAGCTATTGTTATTCGAAGCGTAATACCATAAATCTGGGTACCTGATTGCGATCGGTTACATACAGGCGGATTGTTTTACGTCCATCTGCTTCCATGCTTTCTTTAGCGGCAGAAAGTGTAGAATTAAACTCGCTTACACTATTTACCTCAGTATCATCGATCATCAGAATTACCATTCCTACCTGTAAACCTGCTTGAGAGGCGGGAGAGTTTGGGTCTACAGAGCTTACTACTACGCCTTTATCTGTGTTTAAGTTCATGCGTTTGGCAAGCGCTCCGTCCGTACTCTCAACTCCGATACCGGTAGAAATAGCTGTTTTTACGCCGTCGGTTTCGCCCATTGCTACACTATCTTCGGGAAATGCTTCCAGAGTAACATATACCGTTTTTAGCTTTTTGTCTCTCAAGATATCGATGGGGAGCTTAGAGCCTATCTTAGCGGTCGCTACCGCAATGCGGAAACGTGCAACATTACTCACTTTCTCTCCGGAGATCTCCAATATCACGTCTCCAGCTTTAAGACCGGCATCTTCTGCAGGACTATCCTTTTCAACTTTGGCAATTAATACTCCGGAAACCTCATCGAGGCTAAAGGCTTCCACCAAATCCGCAGTAATTTCTTGAGGTAGAATGCCAATATAAGCTCGTTGTACTCTTCCGCTGGCAATAAGATCTTCTACCACACGTTTTGCCAAATTGATGGGAATTGCAAAACCAATTCCGATGTTTCCGCCACTGGTGCTAGTGATAGCAGTATTGATGCCAATTACTTCACCATTAATGTTTAGTAGGGGCCCGCCACTGTTCCCCGGGTTTATTGCGGCATCTGTTTGAATAAAATCTTGATACAGAGGAGAGTTTTCTCCATTGATGATATCATAACGCCCTAGGGCTGAAATCACGCCCAATGTAACAGTGCGCTCCAAACCTTCGGCAAAGGGATTTCCAATGGCGATAGCCCATTCGCCAATCTCCAATTTAGATGAATCTCCCAAAGGGGCAATCGTTACCTCTTCATCTTCATCCAGTTTTATCTTGATTACGGCGACGTCTGTATTAGAATCCAACCCAACCACAGAGGCAGAATAGGTTTTTTTGTCCGCCAGCGTAACAGTGATTTTACCATCTCTGCCTCGCTCTGCAACGTGATTATTAGTCATGATAAATGCTTCTCGGGTTCCTTCATTATACTCAAAGATGAATCCGCTGCCCATTGATGTAACCTGACGTTGACGTTGGGGACTGGGGAAAAAGAACCTAAAGAAAGGATCATCGTTGAAGAAAGGATTAGTATTCTGGCGAGTACTTACCTGAGCTTCCACTTTTATTTGGACAACTGCTTCTCGCACATCCCGTACAACTTTAACCACCGGGCTTTGTCCATCAGCGCCAACCATGCTGGTTCGTGCATGTGCGCAACTACTTAGGCTGATAACCATCAGCAGTAATAATAGATACTTCGAAAATTTCATTTTAATCTCCTGTACATAAAGAATTCCTAAGTAAAAATAGAAAACACTACTGAACTTTCCAATTATCAAGTCTCAACTACATTATATGCTTACAAAGATTCGAAACCAAGCAAAATTTCTTTCATAAGTGGAGCCAATTTGGGAGAATCAGTATTTTTGTAAAGAAAAAAAGCTACCAAAACCAACCCTAGCAAGCACCCAACAACTGCATTCATAATTAATGCTCAATATTAATGCTAAGAATTCCTTTCAACAATTGGCTAGTACTCTCCGCCTTCGCTTCCCTCATCATTTGTTCTATTTTCCCTCGTTATCTCCTCGTGTCATGAGGACATCATGAGGGGAAAACGAGCACGGTACGAGAGAAAGAACTGGGCACAATATCCTCAATGGATCGTTGAAAATATGATGTATAGGTAAAATCCCAGAATAGAGTGGCGAGCATGTATAAATCGGACACAAAAAGCTCAACATGGTTTTGCCTAAAAGAACTTTTTCTTTGATATCTGTATGGGCTAGGATCTCAAAAAAGGGAAACCCGTAAAACACACGGGTTTCCTTATTAAGCGTTAATAACAATCAAAAACTAAACTCCACTCCGAAAGCAAAGGAAGAAATCACTTCATTGTTACCTTTGATCTTGCCGTCAGAATTTGAATCAACATAGATTTCGCTATAGCGGGCAACCAGATCAGCGCCTTCAGAAATACTGTAAACAACTCTGCCCATTATCGCTGCATTGGCATTTCGAGGTTCAATAAAGTCTATATAACGAGCGTGGGTTTGGCTGTAATATATACTTGCCTCTTTTAGCCTCATGATATTGTGCGGATTAGCCGCTACATTTACCCACAAAGATTTCCCAGTGCTGAGATTTTCTCCGTACATATCCTGATACGCAAGTTTGATAAAGCCAATATCCATAACGTTTGCTCGCAGATACCCAAACCATCCAACCGAGGATTTGGCGCTGCGCAAAAAATCTTCCTTAGTACCTAGCGAGTAGTAAGAATGGCTAAGAGATTCTGTTACTACTTCATTGATGTTCACAAATGCCCGCTGTTCATCGTACAATCTATCAAAATATCCTGGTAGAAATTCATCTCTAAAATTGCGCATTTCAATTTTGGCATCAAAGATGAGGAATTTGCTGCCAAAGCCGGGGAAAGCCACGCCACTGCCATATTTATCGATGCTTGCAAATTCGCCGTAATGATCCAGGCTAAACTGTGGAGTTTCAATTAATGGCAAGCAATAATCTAAGCTGTATACCATAAGCTTTTTCCAAGATCCATAAGCTGTAGCAACATCGGGCATAATTGTATTATTAAAGTCTGCAGGATCTGCTCCTTCGGTAACGTTTGGATAAGTTGATGCTACATAGGGATTTATATCGGGATGATCAATGAGCCCGGTGCCGTTAATATCCAGATCAGTATTATCCGGTATGCCATCTCCATCTGTGTCTAGCCAGGCGTTGGGATTATTGGGAAATCTGTCGTACACATCGGGAATTTTGTCGTTATCATCATCTGGATATTTTCCGTGTTGATTGCGATCTATCCCGATATTAAAGCCAAGCTTAAACTTCTGCAATATTGGAATTTGGGTATAGTGGAAAGGATTGCCCTGTGCTCTGGCTGCCAGAATCTCATTTTTATGGATATTGTGAGTAAACACCTCAAAACCAATTTCAGAAAATGGAATATTTAAGCCAACATATCCTCCCACATTCTTAACTTCTGGGTAGCGTAGCATATTTGAATAGTGATCGAAGATAAGCCCATGCCCCAAAGTATAAGAAGGAATGCAGCCTGCCTTAAAGTATATAGGATCACCCCTTTGTGCGTAGCGAATAAAAAACACTTTATTTACATAGTCTTGCCAATCGTTCCAATCCTCTTCTCGAATGTTGCCTTCGCTATCGAATAAAAGGTCAATATCCAAGCCAAACCCGAATTTTGCAAAACCGATTTCTGGGCGTAACCGTACTTGAGAATAGGTGACGCCATTCATAGTTAGAGCTCCCATGCTCCCACCCATTCCGTAACTAAGTTCCTCGCTTTCTTCAAACACTTCATCCGGCACAGCATCTCCTGGTATATTGGGCTGCAAGCCCTGAGCCACGAGTAACAGTGGGAAAACAAGCAGTAAATATATAAGGACAGTTCTCATTATAACCTCCCAATAGTTGTGCGTCATGCAAACTAATTAAAGCCTCTATTGTCAAGGGAATTTTGCCACATCAGAGTTCGCTGCAGTAAAATTGTGAGGATTTTCGTGGACGCTTCTCATTTCGATTGTGAGGAATTGAGCAAAAAATGCATGAATTATCAAGCTATACAGATGTATTCGGAGCAATCGCTAACTCCATCAATTCCCTCGTAGTAATTTTCTTATGCAGCGGCGTAGAAAGCTCATTCGCTCATAAAAAACTTGACATATTAGCCCTTCTACCAATAAATGATGTTTCAAATATGAAGGGTGTTTCCCCAGACTGACAGCTTCCTGCTGCCACAAATCTATATAAGCAAAGTTTAGGAGATAAATGCAAAAGCCAGAATACATAAAAGGATCTGACCAAGATTCAAGCTCAAATAAGAGTGAAAATGGTCATTATCGATTAATAGTATCATGCCAAAGTCGAATCGGTACTTCAGTATGCTATTTCTGGATATTTATTATGATTGCAGTCTTTACAGGTCTTGGCGGTTGTGCTGGCTTTAACCCCTCCATATTAGATACAGCGCAGACTTTGGGGAAACATCAATTCGAGATTAGCTACGCTAGTAGCCCCGGACTAGATGTGCCAGAGTGGAGCAGGATGGATTCCGAATATATGGACGAGGATACTACATCTGGAGCGATGCAATTTTGGGAACTGAGATACGGTTTAGAAGAAGATATAGACGGAAGCATCCGATTTAGCCCATCTCCCAATGGAATCAGCTCTAAAGTAATGATTAAAAAACAACTCTCCAAGCAAGATAAAATATCCACAGCCGTAGCTTTCGGGGGAGGACTAATTATTGGCAACCAGAACTATTGGAACGACGGCTTTGATGTTGTTGAAGACGTTAAACATCGTCTTTATTCCACTGAGCTACAACTTCTAGCAACCAGAGGGTTAATAAGAGACATCTTTGTTACTCTGGCGGGCAAAGCAAATACACATTGGTATTATTCAAAAAAACCCGGTTTGGAGACGAATGTTAAAGAGTTTTATCATGCAGGCATGCGTTTAATTGTTTCCCGAAGCTTTAAAGGCTTTACCCTTATGTTTGAAGGAGGTGTTGAGGCTCCTTTGAGCGGCGGCGAAATAAGAAAAGCATATCCTTGGGGTGGAATGAAGATGTCGGTTAAACTAAACAAAAAGAACAAGTAATGAAAGCAAACAAAATCTACGTATTGGAAAGCATGCCCGTGCCACGGGCAATAATGAATTTAGCTATCCCTAGCGTGCTTAGCATGCTGGTGAATATATTATATAATCTTACGGATACTTTTTTTATTGGTAAATTGAACGATCCTTTCCAAGTTGCCGCAGTTTCGGTATCGCTACCTTTATTTATGTTGCAAATGGCAATGGCGGGGGTTTTTGGTATTGGTGGAGGAAGTTATCTTTCGCGATTATTAGGGAAAAAAGATTATCTTGCTGCAAGAAACACTTTAGCCACATCAGTATTTACATCGGCTGCCATGTCTATTGTTTTGGCTGGATTCGGGATTATCTTAATCCCCACATTTACAAGTTTGATTGGAGCAACAGGAGCAACTCTCGCACACGCCCAAAACTATATGTTATATATTCTTATAGGTAGCCCTATAATTATTATGAAATTCACCTTAGTGCAACTACTACGTTCTGAGGGAGCAGCCAAAGAAGCAATGATTGGACTTTTTATCGGCACGGGCATGAATATTCTTTTGGATCCCCTGTTCATTTTTGGTTTCAGGATGGAAGTTACCGGAGCAGCAGTAGCCACAGTATTGGGAAACGGGTGTGGATTGCTATATTATTTGGCGTTTTATATTCGCAAAAAAAGCTTAGTGCCTCTATCTTTCAAACATATCAAGCTTCAGTGGAGCTGTTACAAGGAGATTTTGATGATCGGTATTCCGGCATCACTCTCTCAGGTTATGCTTAGTGTAGGAAACACTATTAGTTACAGACTTGCTGCCGGATATTCAGATCATCATGTTGCTTCATTGGGTGTTGCCTCTAGAGTTTTTACTATTCCCATTTTCGTTTTTATAGGAATATCTATAGGCATACAAGCACTTGTTGGTTATACGTATGGTGCCAAAAACTATAAGCGCATGAAAGAAACAATTCGAACATCGGTTTTGATTTCTTTATCTATTAGTGCGCTAATGACGCTATTGTTTGCGTTGTTCCCACGAGAATTGATCATGATCTTTATCAAAGATCAAGATATTGTAAATATTGGAACTCTAGTTTTGGAAGCTTATGTATTTGCAATCCCTATTGCGGCAATTAGTATGATTATGATGACCAGCCTTCAAGCCATGGGGAAGGCATTTCCCGCACTAATTGTATCACTTTCCCGCCAGGGAATTATGTATATACCCTCAATCATTATCTTAAATAAGCTATTTGCCTTTAATGGCTTGGTGTTTGCCATGCCCTTGGCAGATTTACTTACAACCATACTAAGCTCTACAATGTTGTTGTTTATCTTAAAGCGCCTAAAACATATAGAGCCCACTGTTCAATCCATTGATGCGGTTCCTGTAATAGAATCCTAATTCTCTTATGATATCAATCTCGTCTTTAGATTTATAGACAGATGTGCGAGGCTGATAATACTAAAAAATGAGGAAGCAAGGCAGTTTTTGGGTAATTAATCCTACCCATGCCAAGCGCCCGTATTGCATGAAACGCTTTCCTTTACCCCAGATATCTAAATATCATACTTCGTTATTGAAGGAATTTTAGGATTTGCCTTGACATTTAAACTGCATTTAAGATAGGGGCTTATAGAAGAGAAATAATAAAAGAACATGGAGGAATCATGTCTGAACAACTTAAATATGGAACTATCAGCTCCAAGCAATCAATTGAGCTGGAAGAAGATTATGGAGCCCATAACTATCATCCTCTGCCAGTGGTACTCGCCAAAGGTGAAGGTGTATTTATGTGGGATCCGGAAGGAAACCGTTATTATGATTTCCTTTCGGCGTATTCAGCCGTTAATCAGGGACATTGTCATCCCAAGATTATTAAAGCTTTATGTGATCAAGCTCAAATACTTACTCTTACTTCCCGTGCTTTTTACAATAATAAGTTGGGAGAGTTTGAAAAGTTTATTACCGAGTACTTTGGTTATGATATGGTGCTACCTATGAACAGTGGTGCTGAGGGCGTTGAAACAGCCATGAAGCTTGCCAGAAAGTGGGCTTATAATGTAAAGGGCGTAGAGAATGGGAATGCCATCATCATCTTTGCTGAAAATAATTTCCACGGACGTACTCTTGCTATCGTTTCCGCATCTTCCGATCCAGATTGTTATGAAGGGTTTGGACCCTTTACTCCTGGCATTGTAAGGGTTCCTTATAATAATGCTAACGCCCTCAAAGATTATCTTAATGAACATGGAAAAAATGTTGCTGCCTTTATTGTGGAACCTATTCAAGGTGAAGCCGGCGTCTTCGTTCCGGACGATGGTTACCTAAAAGCTTGCTTTGATACATGCAAAGAGCACAATGTGCTTTTTATCGCCGACGAAATTCAATCTGGAATTGCCCGCACAGGGAAGCTCTTAGCATGTGATTACGAAAATGTGCGTCCCGACGTGTTAATTTTGGGTAAGGCTATTTCTGGCGGCGTGTTACCTGTATCGGCAGTTTTGGCAGATAAAGATATCATGTTGCAAATTAAACCAGGTCAGCACGGCTCAACGTTTGGTGGATTTCCTTTGGCCTGTACTGTGGCAAAAGCGGCTCTGGAAGTAGTAAAAGAAGAAAAACTTGCCGAACGTGCTTATGAACTTGGAGAGTATTTCCGCTCCGAATTGCGCAAGATACAACATCCTATGCTCAAGCTTGTTCGTGGTCGCGGATTGTTAAACGCCATCGTTGTAGAGCCACAAGATGGCATGGAAGCTTGGGATGTGTGTCTTAAACTAAAAGAAAAAGGTCTTCTCTGTAAACCCACACATCGCCATATTATTCGCCTTGCTCCCCCATTGGTAATCACCAAAGAACAACTTGATGAATGCCTGCAAATTATAAAAGATGTATTTGATACAATTTAAGTATCTATAATAACATGGGCGGGACTTAAATCCCGCCCCCAGTTTATGAAAAACTATCCTCCCCATTTCAAAAGTGGATTTGTTGCCATTATTGGCAGACCGAATACTGGAAAATCAACACTGATGAACCGTATCTTGGGCGAAAAGCTATCTATTACTTCTCCCAAACCACAAACCACACGCTACGCTATCAAGGGTATTTGGAACACCGATAACCACCAGATTATCTTTATTGATACGCCTGGATTTCTAAAACCCCGTTATGAGATGCAAGAAAAAATGTCTCGAATTATCAGCAACAGCTTTAAAGATGTAGATTTGGTAATCTTTATGACGCAGATCCAA
This sequence comes from Candidatus Cloacimonadota bacterium, assembly GCA_020532355.1. NCBI lineage: Bacteria > Pseudomonadati > Candidatus Cloacimonadota > Candidatus Cloacimonadota bacterium. Next base: position 10,712 of record JAJBBD010000248.1, read on the forward strand.
AGCTTTCCTACAGATTATGATCTACAAGTTTTAGGCTTACTAACAGGCGTTAAGAGTCCTGTTTTAGCTGTGTTTAACAAATGTGATTTACTAGAACGCATAGATAAAGAAAGTTTACTTTCACAAGTTCCTACTTCAATTGCACGTAGCCTCTTTGTGTCGGCACTTACGGGAGATGGCATAGAAGAACTGAAGGATAGCATCTATCACTTTATGCCATATCATGCGCCTTATTATGACGACGAACAACTATCGGATTTGCCCTTAAGGTTTTTTGCCAAAGAGATGATCCGCGAAGCCATATTTCACCAGTTTAGTGAGGAGATTCCTTACGCAACTGCAGTATTGGTAGAAAGATATACCGAGCAGCCAGATAAGGTTGTTGTTGATGCGGTAATCTGGATTGAACGCAGCAGTCAAAAACCAATTTTGATAGGGAAAAAAGGGGTTAACTTAAAGAATATCCGGGAATATGCGGAAGCTAGACTTAGCGAATTTCTCCAAATTCCAGTAGAAGTGCATCTTTTTGTAAAAATAAACGAAAACTGGCGCAAGAATACCAGGGCTCTTAAAGAGCTTGGATTCGAATAAACTCTATCCGCTTATTATCGCCGAAATCACATTCTTTTCATCTAACTGAATTAAGATTATATTGATTGCTGAAGTGATTGGTACCGCTAACACCATGCCAACTATACCCCATACCCATCCCCAAAAGATTAACGAAACCAACACCATTATTGGACTAAGATTTAGCCGTTCTCCATGAATCTTGGGTTCTATAACATTCCCAAACAACATTTGGGTAGCAATTATCAATAGGCCAAAAGTGATTGTTCTAAAATCTAAACCAGTTTGCAGAAAGCTTATAAGAATGGGAATTCCGCTGGCTATTATGCTGCCTATGTTGGGAATAAAATTCATTACAAATAGAAGAATTCCGCACACTAAAACAAAATCCACTTTAAACAACATCATCAAAACCATGCCTAGAATGGCAGTACATAGGCTAATAATCGTTTTTGTTAGCAAATAACGTTGGATCTGCAACTGAATATTGCCCAGTGTGTTGCTTGTACGCATGCGATCATCTTCACTTAGAACTTTATTCAATCTGCGGTTTAAGCTGCCATCCTGCGCTACAATAAACATTAAAAAAATTACAATCAGAATGAAATTCCAGCTTATATCCACTGTGGTTGACATCACGTTGGAAATGGCTTTAGAAATGGAAAATCTGCCTGGAGATAGCAGCTGTGCCACATCAAACTGCAAGTAGTTACCCACAGCCAGATCGAAGCGTGAAGATAGCTCCTGAAAACTTGATACAAACCCCTGTAAGCGAATAGTTAGATTTGTTTGATACTTGGGAAAACCGGTAACCAAGGAATTTGCTGCAGAAGATAACAGCATAGCAGAGCCAAGCATTAGAAGGATAATAATTATTAGCATCAATGCCATAATGATGCCGGTATGTACTCTTTTTTTGCGCAGAAATCTATTGAACGGAGCAAACACAAAACTTAGAAACACGGCAAATACAAGCGGGATAAAGATGGACTTTAAGGTTCTAAGAATTAGAACAATTACCGGAATCGCAATTACGGTTAGCAGAATGCGAATCCAACGTAATTCCTTGTTGCTTATACCATAATCATTTTGCATTTTTGCTCCCATATTTATATAAATTCTCAGGCTAAACTCATGATAGCCTAAAGCTTTTTTTTGTCAAGGTTTGGCTAAAAAACTTCTCTGGCATTGATAATAAAGTTTATCGAATCCTTTCCAAATCCTATATCCGCTCTCAAATTAAGCCTTTCTGCTGGTAAGATTGAAAAGCGAATACCTGTCCCCAAAGATAGATGCCAGTGTTTGAGTTTAACATCTTCCAATGCTTGTGCCACTTGCCCCGTTTCTGCAAACACTACAAAACCTAATCTGCTTAACATGCCTTCGCTAAAAGGAAAGCTCCGTTGCTCTATCCGCTGGCTGAGGCGTAACTCATCAATGAAACGTTTTGTATCGTATGCTCTTAGTCTTTTGCCCAATTCTGAATACATATAAAATGGCACATCACCACTATTTATCTCCAAATCACTTTGAACGGCAAACACATTCTGCTGTCCCCAAGGCACATATATCCTGGTATCGAAAGTCTTCTTTTGCCAGGTGCGGTCACTACCCAATGCAGATTCATACCATATTTGCTTAAGCTCCAGCTTAATACCTTTTTCGGGATAGTAACCTCCGCTAGTGGTATCGAATATTATTGCTCCTCCAATTCCGGCAAACTGCTCATTATCTTTACCGGGCATCTGATAACTATTCAAGAATCCGGATTCCTTCATTTCTTTTATTTGATGTTTCCCATAATCGAATTGCATCGAAGCAAGAATGTTTTTTGCCAAGTAGTATCTTACCGAACTTTCTGTACTATAAGTTGTGGAGGTAAAGGATTCGGACACATCTGCTTCGGTAAAGTTTCCGGTGCCGTAGAATGTACTGGGCCACGAGCTAAACAGCAAAGAAGATTCCATGCTCATTTTGCCGTACGTATAGTTGGGAATCAACGCCAGCATAAATTGCTTATTCTGAGAGTATATCGTATTGCCTAGTAATGCAACCTGATGCAAGCTCTCAGTTTCAGAGCTTCGTGCAAAATCGTAGCGGATGAAAGTAAATGCTCCAATCATTGCTCTGGTTTCTGAAGAATATGCCAAGTATGGATATGCCGTAAAGGTAAGTTCTGCTCCCAAAGGCATAAGCAAGCATAGTATGATTATTGTACTTATTAGGTAAAACCTCATTAATAACTCCGATTACAATGTATTTGTTGAGTTTGTTACAAGATAATCTATCTAATAAAAATCGCACCGAGTTTTTATTGCCCTCCCAAACGAGTGTACTATCCGCACCATATCTAAAAAGCTTTATGATTTGCATGGAATAGGAGCATTGTATAGCTACATATACAAAGAGTGGATAAGATCCCAAAGTACTACCCAAAAATCAGGAATCCTTACGTCATATTTTTCAACGATCCATTGGTGATATTGTTCCCAGTCCTATCTCTCATGCCGTGCTCGCTTTCCCCTCATGATGTCCTCATGACACGAGGAGATGACGAGGGAAAATAGAGCAAATGATGAGGGAAGCAAAGGCGGAGAGTAGAAGCCATCATATTGCTCAATTCTACAATGTATATTTCTTTTAATATGGCGTGAAGCATGGTGCTGGGTTTGTAATATGTAGGAAATATCACAAAAATATTCGCAGTTGTATTGATGTGGGAATATGAGAGATAAGGATATCGAGTGTCTTCATTTTCACAATAGACGAAAAAATTCTATTGACAAAAAAGAGCACCCAGAGAGTTTGGCTAAACCTTGCTGCTGAGCTCATGCTCACAGCGAGTTGATCTTTAAACAGTATATAGAGTGGGAATGTGAATAAGAAGCTCTTGTCAGTTCAATCATTTTAGTTAATGATGGAGAGTTTGATCCTGGCTCAGGACGAACGCTGGCGGCGTGGATTAGGCATGCAAGTCGAACG
>JAJBBD010000249.1 GCA_020532355.1 Candidatus Cloacimonadota bacterium
AAGCTTTCTGAAGCTCCGTAAGTAGAGGCGGTATTCTGCCTTATTATGATGGCTTCCATCAGGTTGCATGTTTGTATATTTCTCTGCAGTAAATCCTCGTTCAATACAATAAGCATATCTTAGCGAGGGTTTACCCAGTCTTGATCCTGTATTTATATGAGTATCTCAGCCTAAAACTTCCTTATTGATAGCCTTAAGAAGTGAGGCATCAAGCCGTGATTTCTGCCCGATACTTCTTAAAGACCGTTAAATAATCGGGGTATGGAGCGGAGCCTCATTCTGCAAGGGTAGAGGATGGGCACAGCGACAACGATGTTCTTGTCTTTAAGATAGAAGACATTACTCAAGCTTATAACATACGGGAAGCTAAAACTATTCAACATTAGCTGTTTTCAATATTCCCAATCTCGATACGTCTCAATCTATGGCGTATGTAAAAATTTTTACAGCAGATTAGAGTTGACAGTACTCCCCCCAAAGAAAAGAATAGCACAATCCGTAAAAATAAACTCACGGAGTATAGATGAGCCAAAGCAATGAATACCTAAAGCGCTTAGTAGGTTTTGCGCAAAAAGAGCAGATTTTAAGAAAAGGAGAGAAGCTGCTATTAGCCGTATCTGCAGGAGCAGATTCTACGGCAATGTTGTATCTATATTCGCGTTTACGCTTTAGCTACAATCTTTCTCTGCTGGCAGTACATATCAACCATCAATTACGTGGAATAGCCAGTGATCAGGATGAAGAGCAGATCAAGAAATTGTGTTTGCAACTTAACGTGCCACTGATAATAAGGCATATAGAGTTGAAGGGGCCCCAAGATCTTGAAAACAGGGCTCGAATTGCTAGATTTGAGATATTTAACCAAATCTTAGAAAGTTATAAGTTCGATAAAGTTCTTCTTGCACATCATAAAGCAGATTTAGCCGAAACAGTATTAATAAACTTACTACGGGGTTCTGGGTTAAGCGGAATGGCGGGAATCAAGCCTTTACAGGATAAGGTAGTGCATCCTATGCTAGATTTTATGCCACAGGAATTGAAAGAATTACTAAATTCAGTAAAGATTACTTGGCGCGAGGATGAATCCAATTCTGATCCTGGATTTACTCGAAACAGAATCAGAACAGAGCTGATTCCACAGCTTAAGCAAATCTATAATCCCCAAATTACACAATTACTTGCCAATGAGGCATCAGTATTGTTGCAGGCAGATAAATACATAGAAGAGAAAGCAAACCGCCGCTTCAAAAAAATCTGTTTGGAGAACTCGTTAGAGCGAATAATCTTAAGTTTACCAGATCTATTGAGGGTGCCGCAAATAGAGCAGTATTATATATTAAGAAAAGCATATCGCCTAGTATCGGGAACAAAACAGGATTTCTTTAGGGTTCATATGCACGAGTTGGAGAGTCTTTTTGAAACTGAAGGTAGCAAGCATATTAGCCTTCCTCATTCAATATATGCCATAAAACAATATCAAGAGCTGATATTTAGTTCGGTACGAGAGGATATAGAGCCACAACCTGCTGAAGAACTGATAATTGAAGGTGAGCGAGCGCGGGCAGTACATATAAATTACCGTTTTAGTTTTAAATATCTTAAAGTATTGCCACCAGATTGTGCCGAGTATCAAAGAAACAAGGTGATTTTGGATGCCGATAAAATAGTTGGAAGAATCCGCATTCGAACTCGCCGAGAAGGAGATCGTTTTATTCCCTTTGGTATGAACGGTTTTAAGAAACTAAAAGACTTTTTTATTGACGAAAAAATACCCAAATATGATAGGGACTTGATACCCATATTTGAGGACGAAGAAAAGATAATTTGGATATGTGGGTTTCGCCCCGATAACCGGGTACGATATCAGGAGACGAGCTCCCGATATCTGGCTATTGAAGCGGAATCATTATTAAAAAAGCCCAACCGGGCAGCAAACCGGAAAAAGCGAGGAAGCAATGAATTTGATGAACTGTGATATATCGGCAGTACTCTTTGACGAAATGCGCATCCAAAACCGGATACGGGAGATTGGCCAACAGATAAATCACGATTATGAAAGCAAGGTGCCAGTGATAATTGGCGTGTTAAAAGGTGGATTCATCTTTATGAGTGATCTTGTGCGTGCCATCTCAATTCCCATCGAGATTGATTTTCTTGCTATATCTAGCTATGGAGTTGGAACCAGTAGCAGTGGGGTAGTTAAGATACGTAAAGATATAGATTTGGATATAACCGACAGGGATGTGATAATAGTTGAAGATATTGTAGATAGCGGATTGTCCTTGCAGTATATAAAGGATTACATATGGAAGCATAAACCTGCCAGCTTGAGAACTTGTGTTTTGTTGGATAAACCTCAAGCCCATAAGATAGAAACAACATTTGAGTATGTAGGCTTTGAAGTGGGTAATGAATTTGTGGTGGGCTATGGCCTAGATTACGCGGAGCGATACCGTAATTTGCCCTTTATTGGAATCCTGAAGGAAGAGTGTTATACATGAAATATTGGCTAATGGCTGCTTTCTTTGCCGGTAGCGGCAGAGTGTTTGCGCAAGCAATGAGCGATAGTATAGATGCACCAATAAGTGAAATTCCCACCGTTATGAATGGTTTTTCGGAAATGCTGAGATGGTTTGTATATGGAATAATCCTGATTTCGGTAATAGGTCTTTTTAGAATGTTCCAATCCAAGCGGAGGCTAAATTCTAAAGAGCAGAATGAAGTGCCAAAATTGGATGCCCAAGGACGCCCGATACCTCCTGCAAAAAAACCAAGAATCTGGACCCCATTTATAGTGATTTTAGTAATGCTTGCCATCAGTCTTTGGTTTACTTACGGAGGAAATCGTGAAACCGTAACCAAAGAGAGCTATAGTAACTTTATGGCGCGTGTATATAATGAAAGCATCAAAGAAGTGCAGTTTACCGAAAGAGATATTATCTACACCGATAGTACACAGCGTAAATTTAGTACTACACTGCCTTTCGAAGATGCTCGTTTAGTGGACAGCTTGCTGGTAAGAGGAATAAAAGTAGTTACCGTGAAACCAGCTGGTTGGACGAGTCTGCTGATCTCGCTTTTACCATTTATTCTGCTGATTGGTTTTTACTTTTTGATTATGAGTCGTATGACGGGGCAGAACTCCAAAGCATTTAGCTTTGGCAAAAGCAAAGCCAGGCTGCATGAAGCCAGCAAATCTCGCGTTACCTTTAAAGATGTAGCTGGTGTGGATGAAGCAAAAGAAGAACTGCAAGAGATAGTGGAATTTCTTAAAGATCCCAAACGCTTTCAACGCTTGGGCGGCAGAATCCCTCGCGGAGTTTTACTGGTGGGACGTCCCGGAACGGGTAAGACCCTTTTGGCAAAGGCAGTTTCCGGAGAAGCGGGAGTTCCCTTCTTCTCTATATCGGGTTCCGACTTTGTGGAAATGTTTGTAGGTGTTGGAGCGGCAAGAGTTCGCGATTTATTCGATCAAGCCAAAAAGAATTCGCCCTGTATTACCTTTATCGACGAAATCGATGCAGTGGGAAGGCATCGTGGTACCGGATTAGGGGGGGGGCATGATGAACGAGAGCAAACCCTTAATCAGTTATTAGTAGAAATGGATGGTTTTGAACCCAACGAAGCGGTAATAATAATTGCAGCAACAAACAGACCCGATATCTTGGATCCGGCACTTCTACGTCCTGGTAGATTCGATCGTCAGGTTACGGTGGATTTGCCTGATATTAAAGGTAGAACCGAGATCTTAAAAGTGCATGCGGCAAAAGTTCCTTTGGGAACTGATGTACATTTAGAAATAATCGCTAGAGGAACACCTGGATTTAGCGGTGCAGATTTGGCAAATCTTGTAAACGAAGCCGCATTGATTGCTGCCAGCAAAAATAAGAGCGACATCCAAATGATGGATTTTGAAGAAGCCAAAGATAAACTGACTTTGGGTAAAGAAAAAAAGAGCAGGGTAATACCTGAGGACGATAAGCGTTTAACCGCATATCATGAAATTGGGCACGTTCTAACCAGCATCTTTCAGGATTTAGTTGAACCCGTACATAAAGTGAGCATTATTCCACGAGGTTTTACGGGGGGAGCTACACATTACCTTCAAAGCGATAAAACTGGATACTCGCGCAGCTATCTGAAACAGTTCTTGGTTTCACTATTGGGCGGAAGAGCAGCAGAAGAAGTTGTGTTTGGCGAACTTACAACTGGGGCGGGCAATGATCTGGAGCGTACAACGGATATTGCCAAGAAGATGGTTTGTGCCTGGGGTATGAGCGAAGTGATTGGTCCCATGACCATTGGTAAAGATCAAAGTGAAGTATTCTTGGGGAAAGAACTAGTTTCGCGCGATATGTATAGCGAAGAAACTACGCGCTTAGTGGATTCTGAAATTCGCAACATCATTTCAGAAGCTCACGAACTAGCTCGGGAGCTTCTTACCAAACATAGAGAATTATTGGATATTCTTGCTAAAGAATTGCAGGAAAAAGAGACTTTGGTAACCGATGAAATCTTCAGTTTGATCTTGGCACATTTAGATAGCGAGGAACGCCAATTGGTGGAAGCTAAATATGATCGCGCCAAAGAGATGCGTTTTGAACACTCCTCCGAGACTAAAGAAGAAGAACACAAGCAAGAAGAATCTGGTAATGATAATGAAACACCAAACAAGGAAGAAAACACTATAGATGAATAATATGCACTCAACAACGATAATTGGTTTGCACAGCAAAGGTAAAACTGCGCTTTGTGGTGATGGACAAGTGAGTTTGGGAGATACTGTGGTTAAGGCTAAAGCCCTAAAAATACGCCGTATCTTTAACGATAAGGTGATTATCGGTTTTGCAGGAGCCACAGCGGATGCTTTTACCCTATTTGAAAAATTTGAAGAAAAGCTAAAAAGTAATAAGGGCAACCTCAAGAAAGCTGCGGTTGATCTGGCCAAAGAATGGCGACAAGATAAGTATCTTCGCCGCCTTGAGGCTATGCTGATTGCCGGCGATAAAACCGGCATATTAATGATTAGCGGCGTAGGAGACGTGATGGAGCCAGATGATGGGCTAATAGCCATTGGCAGCGGAGCAAACTATGCTCTATCTGCTGCTAGGGCTTTATTGCGCAACACGAAACTCTCCGAAGAAAAAATCGTAATGGAAGCCATGCAGATTGCCTCAGAAATATGTGTTTATACAAATGATCAATTCACATTGGAGGTTTTGTAGTGGTAGATATCAGCAAACTCACGCCCTCTCGCATTGTGGAAGAGCTGGATAAATACATTATCAGCCAATCTGCTGCAAAACGCAGTGTAGCAATAGCTCTGCGCAATCGTTGGCGGCGTCAACAAGTTAGCGGAGATATGAGGCGAGAAATAATGCCCAACAATATCATAATGATTGGTCCCACCGGAGTTGGTAAAACCGAAATTGCCCGACGATTAGCCAGATTGGTGGATGCACCCTTCATCAAGGTTGAGGCGTCAAAGTTTACGGAAGTAGGTTACGTTGGTCGAGATGTAGAATCGATGATTCGTGAGTTGGTAAGCTATTCGGTATCGCAAACCAGAACTCGCATGGTAAATACAGTAAAAGAGGATGCCAGAGCAATTGCGGTGGAAAAAGTGCTTGATGTGTTGCTTCCTCATAAGCGACGTAAAACCGATAACGAGGATCCGGATTATGCTGCCCGACAGAAACGCAGTCGAGATAAAATGCGAACCAAGCTACTTTCTGGGAAATTGGATGAAAAAGAGATTGAAATAGAGCTTAATGAAGATGCAATGCCAAATTTTGAGATTATGACGAATTTTGGTCTGGAAGCATTGGATTTTGATTTTTCGGATATGCTATCCAACATATTACCTAATAGAACCGGTAAGAAGCATAAAACATCTGTTGTTAATGCTCTAAACAATTTCACCGAGCAGGAGATTACTCGTCTGGTACCCAAAGATAAGGTTGCCGAAATAGCAAAAAAGGCAGTTGAAGAAAATGGTATTGTATTCATTGATGAGATCGACAAAATTGCCAACTCTGACAAGCATGGAGGCATTGATGTTTCGCGAAGTGGAGTACAGCGAGATCTTTTACCTATTGTAGAGGGCAGTAGCGTACCGACCAAGTATGGATCTGTAGATACCTCTCACGTGTTGT
>JAJBBD010000250.1 GCA_020532355.1 Candidatus Cloacimonadota bacterium
AAGTTTACTGCAGCCTTAGCCACCATTTCTTGGCGTAAACAACCTTCAAATATCTTTTGGTGAACGTCCGAACCCTCTTGAAGTAGGATGAGGCAGTGTTTGATAGGGTGGTAATAATACAAACCGCTCTTAATGCCATTTACCCGGTGGATATCCAGAAAGCACTCGATGGGATGGCGGCTGCCGGCAGAAGGTACATTTCGAAAAGTAATTTCCATCCGTTCATTACTGCGGAAATCACGCGCCCAACTGCTACAATAGAGTAAAAAGGAAAGCTCCTCCGCACTAAGCGATTCTTCACTAAATTCACGCAAACTACGCCGTTTGGAGATGGCATCCTGTAAGCTGAGTTGGCGAAAATCTAAGGTGCCCACTGCGGGTAAGGCAACCAGTTCACCGCTGCGGGCTTTAATAGCGTCTGGGCGGCTTATTCCAAGCTGTTGATCGCTTTTATCGGCATAAACATATCGAGTAAGCTTTACAAATTCTGGACCTATGTTTTTTGCTTTTGGGCGTTCAGCTTCAATCTCCGCTAAAATAGGTCGCATGGCTTTTTCCATCAATTCCAGCTCCTCTTCACTCATGCCACTTTCCTGGCGGATTTGTTCGTCGGTGTATCCGTGAGTTTTGTAGTACAAATAATCAAAAGTTCTGGCGTCCATTTGCGTCTCCTTTTTATATTAGAGCAAACTTGTAAGCTCTTCTTGTTTGAGGTGTTCTACCACATATTTTACGTCTTCACTGCGATCTTTGGATACAATGAGGAGGGCGTCATCTGTTTCCACAACGCAGATGTTATCCAAGCCTATAACAGCGGTAAATTTGTTGGTTTTAATAAAGTTGTTGCGGGCATCTTTGCTAAAAAGTGGGGCAGAGGCGAAATTGCCTTGAATGTCGGTGGGGATAATTTCGGCAAGGGCTTTCCAACTGCCTACATCGCTCCAACCCATATCTGCAGGAATAACGCAGCGGGCTTCGGCTTTTTCCATGATGCCAATATCAATCGGCACGCGCGGCATTTGCCGATATATGGCTTCAATATTGGCGTTAAGGCCTTCTTGCTGCCAGGCGTGGGCAATTTGCAAACAGAGCTTATTTACTTGGGGTAGATGAGTGGCAAAAGCATTGGATATGGTGTCTAAACTCCAACAAAACATTCCACTATTCCAATAAAAGCCGCCTTGAGCAAGAAAGCTTTTGGCAGTAGGCAAATCTGGCTTCTCTTTGAAGCGTTTTACAGCGAACAAATCTTCTTCCAATTTGTCTCCGGCTTCTATGTATCCGTATCCGGTTGCAGGGTAATCTGGTACAATTCCAAAAGTTATCAAACGCTCTTTTGTTGCCGCCTCTACAGCCTGATGCAGCTTGCGGATAAAGGTATCTTGATCTTTTATAATATGGTCTGCAGGCAACACAATCATGGCGGTGTCTTTGGCATATTTGGCTTTTAAATACTCTGTGCTTAGCGCAATACAAGGGGCTGTATTCATGCCAAATGGTTCTATGATGATATTTTCCGGAGCTAATGCGGGTAAATGCTTTTTAACCAGCAGAACCTGACTTTTTGCGGTAACAATATATATGTCGTTCAAAGGGATAATAGGCAGCAGGCGATCTACGGTAAGTTGGATCATCGAACGATTGCCATCAAGTGCTAGAAATTGTTTGGGCTGGCTGTTGCGGCTCATTGGCCAAAATCTGGTTCCAGCCCCACCTGCCATTATCAGGGCAATCATTCTTCCTTTTTGAGTGGTCATTGCTCAATAATCCTTGTAGTTTTGGGATAGTTGTATTGCCAGATTGAGGGGTCTATCTTCTTATCCAAAAGGATGTTTGAAAACTCATAGCGTACTGTATTGGCCGATTTATCTGTGTAACTAAGCTGGGTAACAATGCCGGAGCCGCTATTGATAGTAGCTTCCAGTTTGTGGATGAGAGGATCTTGTTTGGGGCTAAGCGTCACTTTACTTTGTCCTTTGCTTTGCTCAATTATCCTCACTTCGCTACGCTTCCAAAAGTGTTCCAGAATCTCGATTGGATTCATTTTATTGAATTCTGGCGTTACTTGGCTCTTAAAGAGTGTACCAGAATCTGCATCGAAAAGCTCGGCGGCTCCATTATGGATGAATAAACGCTGAATAGAAGGATTGGTGAAAGACATCAGCATGCGGTTTTTCTCGAAATAGAATTTTCCCTGATATTCAATACTGCGCTTAAGTTGGACAAAGTGGTTTACTTGCGTAATATCGGCTTGAAAGCTAACGATATTCTTATATCGGTTGTTTAGCTTGTTATACAGGTCAGTGGTGGTTTGAGCTGCTAATAGTGAGCACATAAGCAGCACAATCAGGCTAATCTTCTTCATTCATTACTCCTAAGCGAATGAGGTCTTCCCGGTTTGCCAATACATCGCGCGATTTACTGCCCAAATGCGGTCCTACTATTTGTGCCCGCTCCAAAAGATCTACCAACCTGCCTGCACGGGCATAACCAATTTTAAAGTGGCGCTGAAGCATCGAAACTGATGCCGTGCCAGAACGAACAATCACACGTGCCGCTTCTGGGAAAAGCTCGTCGTCCCACTCGAAGAATCCGTTATCGGAGGTATTATCGGATTCTGTTTTAATGATAAAATCTTGTTTTGGTTTTGGTTGTGTTGCCAGATATTCATTTACGCGGGTTATTTCACGATCTGAAACATAAGCTCCATGTATGCGTTCTGGGGCAGCCTTTCCCGGCGGTAAGAAGAGCATATCGCCATTACCGAGCAGGCGTTCGGCTCCAATCATATCCAAGATAACGCGGCTATCCACGCGGGAAGTAACTTGAAAAGCGATGCGAGCGGGGAAATTTGCCTTGATAATTCCCGTTATTACTTTGATGGATGGACGTTGCGTAGCCAAGATCAGGTGAATGCCTACGGCACGCGCCATTTGTGCCAGGCGGGTGATAGGCAATTCTATATCTTTGCCGCTGGTCATAATGAGATCGGCAAATTCATCTACCACAATAACGATGTAGGGGAGGTGTTCCATGCTTACATCTTGAGTGCTTCTTTCGTTATAACCGATTATTTCACGTACTTTAGCTTCTTGTAGTAATTCATATCGTCGTTCCATTTCTTTCACCGCCCAATACATGGTTTCCAATGCCGTATCGGGATCGGTAACCACATTGCCGATGAGGTGTGGGACTTCTGTGTAGCCAGCTAATTCCACTCGTTTAGGATCAATCAAGATCAAGCGTAGGTCATCTGGTGTGGTGCGCATAATCAAGCTCATCAAGATAGTGTTTATGCACACCGATTTACCGCTTCCAGTAGCACCAGCAATCAGGAGATGCGGCATTTTAGCGAGGTCGGTAACAATTGCTTTGCCGGAGATATCTTTTCCCAAACCGAAGGCGAGACGAGATTTGTGCTTTTGCATATCTTCGCATAGCAGAAGGTCTTTTAAGTAGATCATATCACGGGTGAGATTGGGAATTTCGATACCAATAAGACCGCGCCCCGGTATCGGTGCTTGAACACGGATAGATTTGGCTTTTATTGCCAAGGCAAGATCGTCTGCCAAAGAAGAAAACTTACTTACTTTTACGCCTTTGGCGGGCTCCAATTCATATTGAGTGATGATGGGTCCAATATTTACGTTTTTTACCTCAGCTTCAATGTTAAACTCTGCCAGCTTATTTTGCAAGATAGCGCTAGTGTCCAATATCTGTGCCTCAATTTCCCGGCGATCTTTTTCGGAGAGCTTCACTGGACTTTCCAAGAAGTCTTCCACATTGGGCATCTGATATTCTCGCTCATCCTCAAAACCTTCTAAAACCACTTTTTGAGGAACACTCTCATGAGTTTTAGTGCTTTGCATTAATGGTTCTGCCATCTGCACGTTAGGAGCATCTCGTTCAACATGATCCATAATCTGCGGTTTGCTCTCGCTTTCTGGCTTAGTACTATTGCCCGTATCTATGTTGATATTTCTTGTTTTAGCTTCTTTTTTTCGCGCACCATCTTCCCACAAAAGCAAAATCCATTGCTTGATGTGGCTGAATTCCAATATCAGCAGCAAACTTAGTATCATGCCCCCAACAAGTACAATTTTGGCGCCCATATTACCAAATACAGCCGAGAGTATTCTATAAATGAACAAGGGCAGAATGCTGTGTGTATAGCCTGTTTGAGTGGATGACAGCAATGCTTGTAACAAGAAGAGAACCAATACCAAAGCATAGGCTTTTTGGCGAATTACGCCCTTATGTGGCTCCACGAAGTACATAAAAGAGATGCTAAATATTATTACGAAAGATAATAATGCCAGCCAATAGCCAAAAATGTAGATAAATACATAACCAAACAAGACTCCAAATACGCCAATGGGATTGCTGGTGGATTCTTGTGAAGAAAACCAACTAAAGATATTGCCATTTTCACGCAGCACCCTCATATCCTTTTCGATGTTCTGATATCCGGTAAGAAGTGAGATAATGACCAAAAGAGCGATCAAGCACAATGCCGCTGAAATCAGGCGTTTTTGCATGGCACTCATATCTTTGGCTTGTACTTTCTTCTTTTTCTTTTTCGGGGGCATAGCGTTCCTTTTTTTTAAACGTTAAAGCGGATGCTCAGGATATCGCCGTCCTGCACCACGTATTCTTTACCTTCCAAGCGGAAGAGACCTTTTTCCTTGAGGTGTTTTTCACTTCCGTGCGCTATTATTGCTTCGTAGGAAAAGCATTCTGCACGGATGAAACCCCGGGCCAGATCGCTATGTATTTTACCTGCTGCATTTACAGCATTTGTCCCTTTGGTAATGGTCCAAGCGCGAACTTCATCTTCGCCAACGGTAAAGAAGCTGATAAGTCCTAATAGCTCATAACACAGCATTGTGATGCGGTCTTTAATGGAATGTTGAATACCAAGATCTGCCATAAACAAAGCTGCTTCATCTTCTTCTAAAAGGCTCAATTCCTGCTCAAACTTGCCCGCTATTTGTTGCACCAGATAGCCTCGACTGGCGATTTCTTTAAATGCCTCTAGTTCTGTTTTAAACTCATTTTCTCTACAATTCAACAACACCAACAATGGTTTCGAGCTAAAGAATTGAAAGCCGCGAACAGCCTTTTCTTCTTCTGGAGGAAGCTCAAGCTCCCGAATGCACTTGTTTTCCTGCAAGTGTTCCAAAATCCGCCTAAGTGCCTTTTCTTCGATCTGCACTGCAGGCGTTCTAACTCCTCGTTTATAGCCCAGCTCGATCTTCTCTAATCTACGTTCGGCTACTACCATATCGCTCAAAATCATCTCATCCTCAAAATGACTGATTACTTTTAGCGGGTCTTGATCGCCATAAAGCTGATCCAATTCTTCATCCGCAAACGCCCGCAACACCAGTGCAAAGGCCTCACAACTCTTAATGCCGGAGAATAT
>JAJBBD010000251.1 GCA_020532355.1 Candidatus Cloacimonadota bacterium
AAACAAGAAGAACATCACGGAAACAAGCGGTTTATCGCCGAATATGAAGCTCTTTTGGGCAAGTACAGAGTCAAATACGATGAGAAATATTTGTTTGCGGAACCGGAGGATTAGAGGCTATCTAAAATGCCGTTCCTAAAGAACTAAAATGGGGTTGAGTGAAGGCATCATGCTATCTAAAATGCCGTGCCGATGGCACTTAATTCATTGTGTGACAATCGTATGCTATCTGAAATAGCGTGCCGATGGCACTCTGGGCCTGGGCATGAGAGGCATGATGCTATCTGAGATAAGCTTACTATGGAACTCAGTTGGTGAGCAGAGTGCCTTCACCCATCCTCCCTCAATAGCTCTTAGGGCGCTTATAATCCAGCTTTACCTTCAATACCCCATTTATACCTATCGACGAAGTTAGATCGCCCTGTCACTTGGAAAATCGCGTTGTACATCGTGTTCAAACGAGTTACACAATCAGCATTGCTCTTAGCTAAGATATCTTTGAGCTTCGTCGCATTACCCTGATAGAAGGCCAATTTGATCAGCAGCTTCTTTTCCGCGGGGCGGATGCGGCACTCCTTATTCTCGTTGAGTATGCGGCAAAACCCATTATACATACTCAAGGGCTTGCATTCCTCGCTGCCTTTAACCCCTTCATAGCTGATGTAGATCTTCGTTGCCTCATATCCGTCCTTAGCCAGTTTCAGATCATCAATTTCTTCCCAGGGCTCATAATCCAGCTTCAGGCTCACTTTCTTGGGATCATAGCTCTGCTGAGCGATCTCATCCAATCCGGTGAACCACAATTCGCATTCGGGCATTAATTGGCAGCGCATCATAGATTTCATCTGTACTAAGCATCACGGGAAACGGTTTTTCCCTTTATCACCAAATTCTCGGGCTCAGATTGTATTCACTCTATATGGATGAGTACAAGGTGACCTCAAATGCATCACCCTCTTCTGTCAGCATTTTCGGCATTTCATCGTCTTTCTGAACCACTGTGACAATAAAAGCCTTGGCAAATCTGATGAACTCTCTCAAAAATCTGTTGAACCGAAACCAGCTAGGTATCAGCATAAATTTACAGTAATCGTGAAACAAATACGTCTAGAAACGTCCAAAGCCAGCCTTATCTATCTCTCTGCTTGACAAACTGATACGATCACCGTGACAAGTGATACCGATTTGAAGATTTGGGTGAGAATATAAATCTTTTTTTAGGATGCTTTTTCTTTGCATGAGCATGGTGTAGTAGTAGAAAATAACTCCGATTTGTTCTTATGCTAAGAATCTACTTGACCAATTAATGTAGAACATAGGAAAAGAGATGGATGAAGAAAGTATTGATAATTTGCAGTGGAAATTCCTGCCGAAGCATTATGGCTGAAGCACTTATAAACCATTTTCTGAAAGGAACTTGGCAAGCCTACTCCGCTGGAACTCATCCCTCACATGTTCATCCTTACGCTATTCAAGCATTGCAAGAGATGGGAATCGATGTAGAAAGCTTACGGAGCAAATCTATCTCAGAATTTTGGGAATCTGAGGATCTGGATTTGATAGTCACGGTTTGCGACAACGCCAAAGAGAATTGTCCCTCTTTTTACAAACCTATTCCCCGTATCCACATGAACTTTGAAGACCCTGTGCGTTATGGCGCTAAAACCTTCGACGAAGGCATGCAAGGATTTCGCAAAGTTCGTGATGAATTAATTTCGAGACTATTACAGCATTTACAAGAGCAATGCCACTAAGCAATATAACTATAACTGTAAAGCGTACCAGCAGGCGTAAAACTCTATCGATAAAGGCAATAAACGGTAATGCTTTAATCGTTAAAGCACCACAAACCGCCAGCCACGAGAAAATCCGGGAGATTCTAACTCTGAATCAACAAAAGATCCATGCATTGCTCAAACAAGCAGCAGAGCGCGATAACCGTGTAGATTATATTTCCGGATATAAAATTCTGTATATGGGTGGCGAGATTAGTCTCATGTTCACCGAACAAGCATACTTATGGCGCTTTCAGGAAGATAAACAAGTGCTTTGTATCGATAAAGAATTCCAGAAACAAACTCCCACAGTACTAAAAGATTTTTATAATGCCAGAGCGGAATGGCTGCGGATTAGATGCCGACAACTTGCTGATCAGTATGATTTTAAACCCAAAAAGATATCATTGCGCTGGACTACTTCAAAGTGGGGCTCTTGTTCCTTAGAAGGCAACGTAAGTCTCAGTAAATATCTGATTCTCGCCCCTCAAGAGATTCAAGATTATATCATCATGCATGAACTCTGTCATTTGCTTCAACCCAATCACTCCTACGATTTCTATGCTCTACTTAGCAGTTTAGATCCCTTGCATAAAGAACACAAGGATTGGTTAAAGCAAAATGGTTTCAGATTATCTATATATAGCCCCAATTAACTATAGCAGTTTTTTGGGGGGCTCTATGTATTCATCCTGATTCTGGTATCGCCATGAAAGAAACATCCTATCCAGTAGCGCAACTAACCCGAATAGTAGCATAGAGAGAGCTATTATCACTATTATCACGGCAAAAACATGGGCTGTGTGGAAGGATTTTGTAGCTCTAGTCATGTAGATACCTAATCCCGCAGAACCGCCCAACCATTCACCAATAACGGCACCCATCACGCTGTATGTAGCGGCAAGCTTCAACCCAGTAAAGAAACCCGGTAAGCTTGCTGGCAGTTTGAGATAGCGAAAAGTCTTGTATGCGGATGCCCCCATCGCCTTCATCAAACGAATCTGATCCACTTGCACCTGCTGAAACCCCTCAAACAAACCCAATGCAATAGGGAAAAAACATACCAGTACTACTGTAAAAATTTTCGCTGAAATGCCATAACCAAACCAGATAATGATAAGTGGTGCCACTGCAATGATTGGTACCGTTTGTGAAATTACCAAATATGGATAGATAATCTGACGAAAAAGCTTTGAAATATCCATTGCAAGTGCTGTAACAGAGCCTATTGCAACACTAATTATCAGCCCTGTTAATGCTGCGCTAAGAGTAGGTTTTAGATGGTGCCAAATGAGATTGTGGTTTTGGATAAACACTTCCAGCACAGATTTGGGCGAAGGAACTATCCAAAAGGCAATCACAGCCTTAGCGCTGATGTATTGCCAAAAAATAATGAGTACTACAAGAAACAATATGGGGTAAAGCTTGCTTTTCACATCTCCCCTACCATCCGGATTTCTGTTTCCAGATTCACCTTAAACCTATCATATACAGTTCTTTTTACATGGTCGATTAGATTCAATACATCCTGAGCTGTTGCTTTACCTAGATTGACAATAAAACCGCAATGTTTGTCTGAGATGGCAGCATCACCTATACGGAAACCTCTTAAACCGCATTCATCAACCAACTTTCCGGTAAAATGCCCAAGCGGACGCTTAAATACAGATCCGGCACTGGGCAGATCCATCGGTTGTTTCTCATTTCGCTTTTTGTCCAAGCTTTCCATTTTTGTCCAAATCTCTTGAGGATTGGCATACACTAGCTTGAATACTGAACTCAAATGAATTAAGCCCAAGCTTTGCAAAGCGCTGTGGCGATAACTAAACTCATGCTCAATTTGCTTAAGATGCAAAATTGGATTGCTGCTTTCTAAATTAGCTAAGGTTGGACTAATACATTTGCTGCAATACAATACGTCTTTGATTTCCCCCTCATAAGCACCGGCATTCATAAACACAGCTCCACCTACTGAGCCGGGTATGCCACAGGCAAATTCCAAACCGGAGAGCCCTTCTTTTTGACAAAAATAACAAAGGTCCTTCAACGATACTCCCGCATAGGCAGATACATAATTTTCGTCTTTGCTAATCTTTTTAAAGCCTTCCATGCTAATTACCAGACCCCGAATCCCTTTATCTGCAATTAGCAAATTAGTCCCCTTACCTAAAACAAACCAAGGGATATTGTGCCGAATTGAGTATATTAAAAGATTTATAAGTTCTTTTTGGCTTTCTGGTTTTGCTAACACATCTGCCGGACCGCCGATCTTGAAACTACTATATGGTGCCAGAGGTTCATCTTGGAGTAATCTGCCCCCTGCCATCATACTCTCAAATTGCTTACATAATTCATTCATATTATACTAAAAAACCTTGTTATTTCTGTAATTAGCTGCATCTCATCCTTCAATTCAATGTGCTTGCCAGGTAGAATGGCTTTGAAGTAAGAGCCATAACGCTTATGACTAACTCTGCTATCCATAATTAATACAATGCCTCTATCACTCTTAGAGCGTATTAAACGCCCAAAACCTTGACGAATCCTGAGCAAAGCATTCGGCAGCATATAGTGCATAAATGAATCCTTGTTCTCTCGTTCCAGTTTATCTATATATGCTTCTACCAAAGGTTCGGAAGGGACTTGAAAAGGTATTTTGTATAAGATTAGTAAAGAAAGCGAATCGCCTTGAACATCCACTCCTTCCCAAAAAGACGAGGTTCCCAAAAGAATGGCATTGTTGGTCTTTTTAAATTCTTCCAAGATGCTGCTGCGGCTACTGCCTTTACCCTGTGCAAAAAATGGCCGTTGGGCATGATACATTTCGTCTGCAAGCTCATCAAAAACAAAGTCTAGATCTCGATATGCCGTAAATAATGCCATTGTGCCCACATCAACCATTTGAAAAATTTGTTTGAGGCAAGAGATTGCCTGATGCGGAAAGAATCTATCCTTGGGTTCCGGAAGAAAGCTTGTGATAAGCAATTTGGACTGTTGATTGTAATCAAAAGGAGACTCCACAATGCGCTCTACTACTTTTTTATCTTCCAACAAACTAAGTCCGGATTGGTTTAGGAAATAGCGAAATGATCCTCTAAGCGCTAAAGTGGCAGAAGTGAAAATTATTGAAGGCACTTGAGAATACATTAGCCGTTTTAAGAAAACATTTACTTCGATTGGCGCATAGTTAAACACAGCAGCCGGGACATTACGGTCTGGGCGAGGATTATTCTCAATCCAGAGGGCATAATCATCCAAATCCGGCTGGCTTATGCTCAATAATACTCCTTCCATTTCCGATAGACGCATTATATATGCACTTATTGCCTCAAAATGTTGATCGTAACCAGCTACTTGTTTACTCTCCAGTGCGCTAATCACATTTTCCAAGGCTTGAGCAGATTTTAAAACATCCTTGAATAGAAGGCAGAACTTTTCGAGAAGGGAAAAAAGATCTTTGGCATCATCTTTGCTTTTAATGCGCATTTTATTGTAGGAATCTGCTGCTGTGCACATGGCAGAAGCCAAGTTGAAGATGTCTAAAATGGGTTTTCGCACTACATCAATTACATCTTCTAAGTGTTTCAGGGTACTTAGGCTCTGTTCCCTTTTCGCTTCAGATATCGGGCTTTTAATCAATGCCTTTTCCAATGTAGCCAAAAAACTCTTACTGTGCCTTCGGGAAGAACCCGCTATTTGATTTATCAGAATAATCACATCGGCATAGGAAATTGAAGCACCTAGATGTTTTGAAGCAGAAGCCATCAAATTATGAGCTTCATCTATTACCAGATAGTTGTATTCTCCCAAACTGCTATTTTCCATGCGCATATCTGCCAAAAGCAGAGCGTGGTTTGCGACAACTACAGATGCTGTCTCAATTTCACGGCGCAAAGTCATAACATGGCATCTACGAAAATGCTGGCATTTTCGATTCCCGCATAAGTAGCGATCTGAACAAATCTTACGCCATGTAATATTGTATCTGCTTCTATCGAAAGACGAATTCTCGGAGATATCGCCAGTAATGGTTTGCAACTTCCATATATACAGATACATCAAGGCTTGGGCATCCCAATTGTTCAATTCTTTGGCACTTTGGCTAATCAGCTCTTCCCAACGCCGTTCACAAATATAATTTTCTCTGCCCTTTATAAGAACCGCCTTGAACGGTACCGGCAAAATCTGAGCTAATTGAGGAAGGTCTTTATAGAAAAGCTGTTCCTGCAAGTTCTTGGTGTTTGTGGAAACAACTACCTTAGCTCTGTTTTGGCATGAAAACTCAATTGAGGGCACCAGATAAGCAAAAGACTTTCCTACTCCAGTTCCTGCTTCTACTACAAGGTGTTCCTCGTTTTTGAAGGCATCTGATACTGCTTTTGCCATTTGCAGCTGACCCAAACGAAACTCAAAATTGGGAAATCGATGTGCAAATAAGCCATCTTGCGAAAACACTTCTTCAATTTGGGGATCTTTGGTTGCAGGCAAACTGTTATCAATAATGTTGTAGTAGGGGCTTTTAAGTTGGGCACTGGGAGGAGCTGAAAGTGCGGTTGAGCGTTGAAAGCGAACTATTTCCTCGAAAAAGGTTTGGCTGGGGCTTTGTGCCATCACAGCAAAACCTTGCAAACGAGCATTTACCAGCATGCTGAACTTTAAGCTAGCGTAATCTGCCAAAGCAAGAAGCAATTTTCCGGTTGCCATAGCATCAGCATCTGCTCTATGGGCATTATCCAGAGGAATATGAAAATGGTTGAGCACGGTACCCAATTTGTGATTTGTCGTAAAAGGCAGATACACTCTACTTAATTCAGCTGTATCCCATGTTGAATTATTAAGTGGAAATTCTCCGATTTTGCCAAAGTTATAGTTGATGAAACCCATGTCAAAGGATATATTGTGCCCTACAATAATATCTTTACCGACAAAATCTCCCAGTTTCCGTAAAACAAGCTCGATGTCTGGGGCATTTTCCAATTCCTTCATGCTTATATGAGTTAAAAACACGATAAAATTGGGTACCTCATCTTTGGGTTTTACGAAGCTGTTAAATATCTTATCTACTTTACCGTTTCGAAAGCGAATTGCAGCTATTTGAATAATTTCGTTGTTCCGCTCTGAAAGCCCGGTAGTTTCAATATCTAGCGCAGTAAAATTAAGGCCTTCAGAAAATATCATCCTTCATCTCGAAATAAATTGTAGCGCTGCAGTTTTTTAATCAGCCCCTGTCGTGATAAACCCAGATCTTTAGCTGCCTGAGTTTGATTCCAGTCGTATTTTACCATACAAGTAAGTATCATTTCCCGCTCCAATTCCTCAACTGCATCCTTGAGGTTCTTTTTTCTGCTTAAAAGATCTATGGTTTTATTATGTTCTTTGAAGCGAAATACTTCCTCAGAGAAATCGGATGAATGAATGAATGTATTATCTTCAGCTAAGGTTACTGCGCGTTCGATTTCGTTTTCTAACTGTCTTACATTACCAGGGAACTCATAGTTTTCTAGAGTTTTCATTGCTTCTTCGGTAAAGCCAAGTACATTCTTGCCTATGCGTTTGTTATATTTATCCAAGAAATGTATAGCTAAAAGCGGAGTATCTCCGGGTCTGTTTTTTAGCGGTGGCACTTGAATGCGAATTACATTCAAGCGATAGTACAAGTCCAAACGAAAATCACCTCTATTTACTTTCTCTAGAAGCGGTACGTTGGTTGCGCATACTACTCGTACATTCACTTTTTCTGTTTTAGTAGAACCAACCCGCTTTATTTCGCCTTCCTGCAAGAATCGTAACAGCTTGGCTTGAGTAGATTGGCTAATATCTGAGATCTCATCCAAGAAGAAAGTACCCCCATCGGCTATCTCAAACAGCCCCTTTTTGTCGTATGCAGCACCTGTAAAACTGCCTTTAACGTGTCCAAACAATTCACTTTCTAAAAGAGTCTCGGGTAATGCTCCACAATATTGGGCAACAAAAGCTTTATTGGCTCTGTTACTACTGTAATGCAATGCTCTGGCAATTAACTCTTTCCCTGTGCCGCTATCGCCCTCTAACAATACAGTAGTGGGAGTATCCTTTACCTTTTCAACAATCTCAAATATCTTCAGCATTTCCGGGCTCTTACCAATTATATTGGCATATAAATTCCCTTCATTTAGTTGTTCCCGAATGATGGCATGAGTTTTTTCCAGATTGGCGCCACGGATGTTCTCGATAATAACAATAATCTGATTCGATAGCGCATTTAGCAGATTAATTATGCGTTCACTAAAATAATGGGAACCGCTCTTACAATATAGTAAAACCGCTCCCAAATTGTTATTGCGGATAGAAAGCGGGATCAAAAGAATATTGTTATATGCAGAAGCAAAATGGGGTTGTTTGTAGTTCTGAACTTTATTTTCCTGGTGAACCTCAGCACAAAGATTCATAAAGAGATCGTAATCCTTATCTTCTGCCGAGAAATTCCTAAATATCTTAAATTCCCAAGCATCTGGCAAGCTCGTGCTATTGTGCAAACAAAGCATTCCTCCATCTGCTTCCGATATCTCAATCAAGCTATTTAGCGATTGATCTATAATCAGATCCAGATCTGTAATCGTATTCAGTTTTTGGGTAATCTCATAAAACTGGTTCAGCAGATTTTCTTCAAACTTAATCTCCTGCATTTGCGAAGAGAATTCGCGGGAGATTCTTTGCATAAGGATATCGTTTTGCTCCAAGAGCTTTATAGAGCCATAATTTTGGATAACTTTCTTATTGTTTTTTAATATCTGTAACGCGGGCTCCCATTCCTGCAAATCGAAGAGTACTCCTGCCAATTCATAATTTGCCAAAGAAAGCTCGTAATTACTGGATATCGCAACGAAAAGTTTTATCGCTTCTTCCAAGTTTTTCTTACAATTCTCTAAATTCTTCCGCTCCAAAAGTGCTCGTAAATAGAATGTCCAACCTATTTCAAACTCATTTTGCTGCTCAGTTGCCAGTTTCATAGCTTCATTCAAATAGTAATCTGCGCTTTCGGCATTATGGGTCATGATAAAATAGTAAGCCTGATTTTGGCAACCCTCAATTATCTTATCTCGTGCACCTAATGCCTTGAAGAAGTCAAAGCTTTCCATCAAGTATGGATAGGCATCCTTATACTTATGCAATTTTGTGAGTACAGATCCCAAATTGCCATACAACTCTGCCTTAATATATTCATCGCTAACCGATGGTAAAAGCTCCAATCCTTTGAAATAGAGATCGTAAGCCAGATTTAGCTCACTGCTTTTTTCGTATACTTCGCCCAAGTTATTAAATGACCTCAGCAAACCTTCACCAAAACTATTTTCTTCCGAGAGCTTAATTGCTTTTTCATAGTAAGCTATCGAATCCTTCCAATCGCCTTTTTTGAAGCTTAACGCTCCCAAATTATTCAGAGACGCCACAATGTTTCTAAAGAAATTAAAATTTATAGAGGTCTCCAGAGATTTCTTAAGTGCATCTTCTGCACGGTCAAACTCTCCGTGATCCATCATAGTAACCCCAATATTATTGTAGATATTGGTAATATTGTATGGTTCCGAAAGCAGACGCTGAATCTTGAGAGCTTCTTCCAAGTAGTAGATCGATCTGGCGGCATCACCCTTATCATCCATCAACCCGCCCAAGTTATTAAAACAAACGGAAATCCCATTTAGGTTATAGTGTTCTTTTTCCAAAGCAAGGCTTTTTAGAAAATAGCTTTCACTTTTTTCCCATTCACCCTGAAACATATATAAAACCCCAAGGTTATTATTTATTGCCGCTAATCCCGAGTGATCTTCTACCAAAGAATACAATGTTTCCGCTTCTTTAAAAGCTTCTTCAGATTGATCCCATTCATTAATGTAATAGTGGATCTTACCGCGTATCTTTTTGGCTTCAGCCTGGATCAAATGCCTTTTCTGTTGATCATCGATGCTGTTCATAGTCTGCATAACCAAATCCAAGGTATCGAACGCTTCCTTGAAATCTTCACTCTCGGCAAGGATATCACTTTTCAACAGCAAAATCCGAGATTTCCAATAGGCATCTATAGTTGTGGGAGAGTATTTTTTTATTATCTCCAAAGCAAAACTGTTAGAATTTACGGCAAACAGGGTATTGGATAAATTAAACACTATCTCTTCGGCTGGAAGATTGTTTTCTGTGCAAATATGTAAACACTGCCGGTAATAATCTATAGCTTCGTCTTTTTGCCCTATACTGGCATGGCAAGCTGCAAGCTTAGAAGTGAATCGAAGCTTTTCTTGGGAATTCTTGGCAAAGGGAAGAATGTAATCGTATAAAGATATGCAACTCTGCGCATCCGAGATCAGAATAAAGCGATGCAAATTGGTATTGAACAAATCTGCTTTATAGGTATCGGACATGATATTCAAGCGCAAAAGAACCTGATGCCGTGTATTCTGCTTTTTAAGATACGCCATTATCTTTTGGGAGAGCTGATTTGGCAAACGGGATGGATCTTCTTCTATCCAAAGACCAAATGCACTTTTCTTTTGTACCACACATCTTTCTTCCACAATGCGAAGCAAACCACTTTTTTCCAAAATCTTGGTATCTGCTTTCAAGCTCTTACGCCCTAATACTTCAGCAATATCAGCTAAATGCATCCCATCCAAAATGTATATGGCCATCAATAACTCAATTTGATTCTTACTCAAATCTTGCAGGTTTTGATAATATACTTCATGTGAATCGTATGTTTTTTCCAAATAGGGACTTAGATCAAATCCTTGCTTGGTTTTAACAGCTGACATCTCGGCAAATATCCGCTCCAGGATCATTAGATTGCCGCCAGATATCTTGTGTAAGATTTCTCCTTCGGAAATATAGCTCAAGCCTGCACTAGGGAAGATGCTCCCTAACAGCTTTTGTAAATCTTCTGCTCCCAAACTGGGCAAATTCTCTTCATCAGAAAACGGAAATAAGCGCTTCTGCGAAAGAGCTATAATCTGAATTCCAATCTCGGAGGCATATTGCACAAGATATTGCAAAAAATCTCTGCTATACGAATCCAATACATCACAATCGTCAACAATCAATACTATCGGTTGCAAAAGCTCACGTTTTAGCAACTGTTCCGTTATATAGTAGAAAAAATCGTACTTCTTGGTAGTATGGAATTTGGAAAAGTGCTCTTCATATAGCTCATTTTGAGCCTCTTCGTCCAAGCCCGTAAGTATCCCCAAAATTTCGGAAAAATGGTTGAAGTATAAAGGATGAGGGCTAAAATACTCAATATGTGAATATGTCTCTTGCAAAAACGAGATGATGGGCATTATCAGGTAACTTTTCCCTGAACCGGATTTACCGGTAATCTCAAGCAAATGACTACAATCTTTTTCTTGCACAAGCCGCAACACTCGCGATAGATCAAATCGCTCCGAAACAAACTCGTGCATCTTCTGATACAGCTTTTCAGGCATTCTTTCTTCTCCTGAACCAATTAGTTGACAGTGCAACTGTAAAAAGAATTGACATACTGTCAAGTAAAAAAGCTATATTTTTGCTCCCCCCATTTTTCATTGACAGGTAAGAAGTGTAACATGGGGTGTCACTTTATACCGATACTGCAATTTACATCTCAATTACCTTTTGAGCATAAGCAATCGCCAACGGCTGATGAGAAGTTATAATAATTGTCTTCTCCCCAAAAAGCTCAAAGATGAGATCCATAATGCTTTTTGCATTCTCATGATCCAGATTAGAAATAGGTTCATCCAATAGTATCAGATCTGGATCGCATAGCATCAAGCGCACAAGTGCAATTCGCTGTTTCTCGCCTCCCGAAAGCATCTCACCGCCTTCACCAGGCATGGCAAACAGGGCCTGAGTATTGCTCATGTAATTCAGATTTACTCTTTTAAGAGCTTGAATTATCTCTTCTTGAGAGCTTTGCGGAGAGCCATATCAAGATTATCGATCAAAGGAATACTGTAGAGAATGCTATTTTGGCTCAGGTAGCCTATCTTTCTACGCAGGTATGCTTTATCCAGTTCTCGTACATCCTTGCCATAAAAAAGGATTCTTCCGCTCTTAGGCTTTAGCAATCCGATTATGAGGTTCAATATTGTAGTTTTTCCTTTTCCGCTTTCTCCCACAATAGCTAGCTTATCCTTTTTGTGAACCTTGAAACTGAGCTTATTTAGCATCATAGCTTTAGCGTTTTCTTCCTGATAATCAAAATCCACTTCCTCAAAGCTGAGAATTAAGTCTGTGGGTTCCAGTTTCGCATCGATATTTGATCCGGACTGAATAAACTCTTTGTTCAAATCTGTTTCGGATAATGTTACTACTACTTTACGATAAGATACAAGGGACGTGGCAATGCCATTGTAATAGCGCGCAATGCCAATAAACGGAGAGTAGAATCTGCCCATGTATTGGATAAAGATGAGAAGCTCGCCAACGCTAATATTGCCGGTTTGTACTCCATCTATCCCTACAAAGAGCACAACAATTGTGTTTACAATTCTGATCCCACTGGTAAAAGGAAAGAGAATCATTGTTGTGCCAAAGCTGCATTTTTGCAAGTGGAGGTATTGGTCCAAAGAGTTCTGATATTCTATTTCTTCATCATCTTCTTTGGCAAAAAGTTTGAAGAGCATGAAACCCTTAATTCTCGTAATAGCAGTGTTGCTTAATAGGGATAACTGATCTCTGATGCGTGAAGCTATAAGAAGCTGACGATTGCCAATTACAAAACTATTAAAGATCACCAACGGAACGGGTATCAGCATTATCCAAGATAGCCGAGAGGAAATCCTGAAACACAAATATGTCATAAATAGGACTTCGAATAGATTCACTAATAAGCCGTTAACCGGAGCAACAAGAAGACCTCTGATGTTTTCCACATCATTTATCTGACGCAATGAGCTCTCACCGCTGCTAAGGCTACTTAAGTAAGTATAATTACTCCGCAGGAGCCCGGAAAAGAGTTTCTGCCGCAGATTTCGCATTATATTTTCGGCATTTAAACTCACAAAATAGCCTCGCAGCATTGATATTAATAAAGAAAGCAAGGAAATAACGAGAAATAAGATAAGAATGTTCGTAGTGCTGCCAGCATCACCGAAAATGCTTAAGTAGAGAGGATATAACACATAAGTTTTGATACCCGCGGGATTCATAGTGATGGTGTCGACAATCATGCCCATTGCCTGCTGGGGTAATACCGCCACTAGTGCGTCCAGTACTACTAAAAGGATTACAAGAAAAAGCAAGGGATTCAAAAAATACTTATACATATTATCCTCTCATACGATTTTCTGTTTTTAGCTTGAGCTATACGGGTATTCCATGAATTTGCGTTTCAATAAATTCCAATACTTGAACTGGGCTCATCGCAGAGGTGTTTAGAGAATTGGGATATTCTGC
>JAJBBD010000252.1 GCA_020532355.1 Candidatus Cloacimonadota bacterium
AGAGAAAGCACAGTTTAGGAGTAGAACATGACCTCACTTAGCACCCTAAGTACTACATCACAAAGAATGGATCACATCGATGCAGTTGTAGCTCAAAGCATGAAAACAAGCATCAATCGCTTTCGTGAAAAGCCCTTGTTGTTTTTTACCGAAGCAGATATCCAAACTTATCTGCACAAAGACTTGATTACAGGTAACACACCACACGTAACTATCGAAAAAGGAATAATCTCTCTGATTCACAGAGAGTATCCCACTAATTTCAGGTACGAAAAATCTCGGCTTCTTGCCGGGTATCCAGATGAGGAATTGGCTCAGACAGATCTTACGAATAAGTCTATTAAGAGTAGAGGACATTTTGACCTGGTAGTATTGAATCCGGAGTTCCTACACTCTATTATTGGAAAACATAAGACTTATAACGCCTCAATTGAGCAAATTATCAACAAAAACGTGTACAAGGCTATTAATAGATATAATGATCCTGGTAGTAAACACAATGAGGAGGTTCTATATGCGATTGAGATCAAATATCTACATATGTTTAACTACAACCATATCTCTATGCTGGATCAGATATTGATGGACAATGAGAAACTTAGCATAGCCCTAAGGCGTTCTTGTGGTTATATCAAACCGATCAACATTGTTTTCAGCTCGTCTAAATCACCGGAACTCATTAAAACATATATGACACATGGTAAGATCCTTCACCCCTCTACCAAAGTTGAGCACCAGATCAAGAGCGGCATATTGAACATCTATGTAGAAGCATATTATGACGAAGAGAATGAGAAATACACAGACAGAAATGATGGGGCTCTGACAGCCTATTGCAAAAACCCTAAGCCATGGGCGATTGCACTGTGTAAGAATTTGAGTATTAAACTTAATAGCTAGATGAAAGGGGGATTATATGAACAACCCATACCAATTATCATTATCCAATGATGAATTTGATAAGGCCGTTAAAGCGACAGCTATTGTAAGGAAACAACGAATACGTTCCATTGAGGAAAGACTCCATGATCTCACTTCCTTAAAACTCATGCCGAAAAAGTGGGGTAGTATCTCAAACAGCAGAACTCAAATAAATGATCAGGATAAGTTAAAGCCAATTCCAGTGAAGATTGTTAGTTTTGATGTACTCGAACTCATGATATCTATGAACTGCGATAATGAGTTTCAATTTTGGGGGAGAGTTCTGTCTCTCCTGCATAAGAACGTTTTCGAACATCCAGGAGATTTGTTTATTGCTGACTATGGGGAGATATCAGAAGAACATTTGAAGCAGATTGAAAAGAAAATCATCAGAAAACCTGTTAACAATGAAGAATATGCTTGTGATGATTTACTTGGAGTCTTTTTCCATTGTAGGATAAAGCATTTCACCCCAATTCTGCAACCTTGGATTGAGCTTTACCCTCAAGTAATTGCCTATTTCTCGTTTATTCTAGGCGTTTCTGCTGAAAGCTTAGCAACAGTGGTTATGACCCATGAGCTTACCCACGCTTATACCTTAGCAGGCTACGATATTAACATGTTCAGAGGAAACCTGCTCTGCGCACATGTTCCAGAAGACATGGCTGAGGGAATAGCTCAGTATTATACAAATGCTGTATGCAATCAATTAGAAAAGCAGTATAGTGGTATCGAGAAGGCCTTTAGTGAGCTTCTACTAGGACAAAGAAGCCCATATAAAGTGTTTCAAGATTGGAAAAGGAACGGTGCTTTCGACCATGAATCCGTGAGATCGTCTTGGATCAAATATAGAGAGATACCTGCCAATTATTGCTATGAACAAGATTTTAGAAATGAAGTTCAGCAATACAATCAGAAGGTAACTAAAAGGGGCTTTGGCCATGAATAAAAGCGTCATTATGCTTATCCAAAAGGCAGAAACGGGTAATGCAGACTCTCAAAACCAGTTAGGAGATGCTTATTACGATGGAATCGGAATCGAGCAAGATCACGCAAAAGCATTCGAATGGTATCTTCGAGCAGCTGAACAGGGGCACGGGAAGGCTCAGTATAACGTAGCCTATGCTTATGCCAATGGAATTGGAACTCAGAAGAACACATCTGAAGCTATCAAATGGTTCGGTAAATCAGCAGACCAGGGAGTAGCTCTGGCTCTATATGTTCTGGCAAAGATGCTAATCGATGGTCAGTTCATAGAACAGGACATAACTAAGGGTCTGGATTTGCTGCAAAAAGCCTCAGATCAGGGGCTAGACCTTGCACAATATGACCTTGGTACCATATTCCTTGAGGGCAGGATTGTTGTGCCCGATGTGAACAAAGGAATAAGCTTTCTGTTCCTCTCGGCCGAGCAAGGAAACAAAGATGCTCAATACAATCTCGGCTTGGCCTATTCAAATCTACCTGAGCCAAACTATGCCACTGCCGAGAAATACCTTCGAGAAGCATCATTCAATGGCCATTTTAAAGCGATGTTCGAGTTATCCAGGCTCTATACAATCAACTTTAGAGACTACAAGCAGGGCCTGTTGTGGGCAATTGTAGCCTTAGAATACTGTGATGATCATGATGAACAGAGGATCAATCGGATCAAGAACAACTTGGAAAATCAGCTAAGTCCTACCGATTGTGATGCCGTCTCTTCTGAGGCAAGGAACATAATATCAAGATTGGACGCAAGTCTTTGTTGATTGAGAAGATTCCAACTGGAGGATAGATGTCTTTTATCCACTTACACACTCACAGCGAGTATAGCTGGCTGGATGGAGCTTGTATAATCGATGATCTGGTGCAGAGAGCGGTGCAGTACAAGATGCCGGCTGTGGCTATTACAGATCGCAATAGTGTGGCTGGGGCTTCCCGCTTATGGCATCAGTGCATCAAGGCAGGCATCAAGCCGATCATCGGTCTGGAGAT
>JAJBBD010000253.1 GCA_020532355.1 Candidatus Cloacimonadota bacterium
GAGAATTGCATTATGGCGGTCTCAGATTGTAGAGATATCGTTGTTCGGATCTAAGAGCCTTAACTATAGATCAGGATCAGGATTTGGATAGATATCAGTATTGGAGTTTTGTCACTTCTTTGCGGCTTAAAAAAAAATCGGGCATTTTGGAGCGAAACCCAAAAGTCAACAAATAGTCAGAAATCAGCTCAATTTGCAATAATCGGTGATCCAAACCACGCAAGGCTTTATCCCCATTTGTACTGGTGATCGCCATTTGTAAATTTGGGTGATTCTTTATACTGCTGCGACATAAAAAGCTGGGTGCATATTAAAAAGGGCACCGCTCATGAGGAACAGTGCCTTATACATTTGAAGTTTGAACTTTATCTGCTCAAGTCCAATTTATCACTGGCGGTTTTAACAAATTCTGTAAGGAGCTTAACCGCATTATCCAAATCTTCTAAGTTGATTATTTCATTAGGCGAATGCATATAGCGATTGGGGATGCTGAGTACTGCAGTTGCCACTCCACCTCGTTGGGCATGAATAGCATCGGCGTCGGTGCCAGTGTAGCTGGGAGAAATTTCCAATTGGATAGGAATCTTATGTTGTTTGGCAATATCTTGCAAATGTTTGTTCAATCCGGGATGCAGCGCAGCACCCAAAGCAAGAACAGGTCCCTTACCCAGGTTGACGTCGCCAAATTTCCTTTTATCGGCGCCTGGTACATCAGAAGTAAAGGTAACATCAACAGCGATGGCAATATCCGGCTCGATCTTGTAGGAGCTGGTGCGAGAGCCCTTCATTGTTGTTTCTTCACCCACAGAAGATACTGCATAGTAGTTTGCGGAAACTTGAGTTTTAGCAAGAGCTTTCATAACTGCAGCCGCAATATAAACACCAACTTTGTTATCGGTAGCTTTGCTCACGATTACGTTTTCACTAAGCTCTTCTATCTCACTATGGAAGGTAATTATATCACCTATGCTAATCCTTTTTTCGGCGTCTTTCTTATCTTTTACGCCAATATCGATCCAGATATCTTCCATCTTGAGCTTGGGGTTATCTGAATCTCCCCGCGTCATATGTGGGGCATTCTTACCGATGATTCCTCGAACTACTTTGCCGTCATGATGGATGTCAAGCCTTAAACCTGGAAGTAAGTTTACATCAAATCCACCTAAAGGTTTTACGTATACATAACCGCTATCATCAATGTAATTTACCATAAAACCAATCTCATCGGCATGACCAACAATCATTATCTTTAAATCTCCGCTTCCGCGTTTAAAAGCGATCAGATTACCGTTTATATCGCTGGAAATATCATCGCAAGTTCCACGCAGATACCCTTTAGTAATCTTTTGAGCATCGCTTTCAAAACCGGAGGGACTGGCAACACGTAGCAGTTGATACAGATATTCTTTATTAGTTTTGTTCATAGTACATCCTAACAGTTATTAGCTTCTTCATCGGCAAAAGGATTAAGAGTTTTCTTAACTACCGGTTGTTCATGCGGAATGAGACAGAGGAACTTAAGTGTATCCTCGCCTACGTTTTTGAAAGCATGCATCATACCGGGATCTACATACATTATATCGTTTTCGGCAAAAGGTAATTCTCCGCGTTCGGTAACGAGTGCGCCTTTGCCGGAGAGGCAATAAAGTTCGTGTTCCCAATTGTGTTGATGATAAGGGGTGTGACCTCCGGGCTCTACTTCAAACATACGCATAGCAAAGTTCGGAGCGCCGTCTTTTTGACTGATAAGCCAGCGAATCTGAGCTCCTTGAGCTCCTTCGGCATAAACGGGTTCAAGTTCAACATTGTCGTAGTGAACTACTTTCATTGGTATCCTCCAGTATCTATGATTTCATATCAAAAAGATAAGTGTTTTATGTAATAAAACCACAAGATTACATATAAAAAAGGTGGAATAACAAGTACTCCACCAAAATGTTAAGCAGCCAAGACAAATTAGGCTTCCTGTTCTGGCTCCTCATCGCTTTGTTCTGGGGGTTCCACTTCTTCTTCAACTGTCTTAGCTTGAATGTCGATATCTACGGAGCATTTGGCTACTTCGGGATAGAAATCGTCAATATATTCGCGCACGGTATTTTCGATATCATCGTGTTTATCAAGGATATCCTGACTAAAACAAATCTTTAGCGAAATGTAGCTCATAGTTTGGTTTATATCTACTTTGGGAAATTCACCATATACATTAGAAAGAAATTCGGGAAGGGATTTGGAGAGTTTAACCACTCCGCTAACTCGACGGAAAGCCTTCATCCCAAAGTGGGCTGCTGCTGCGGTACCGCCGATGAAAAGCATGGTTTTGAAGAACTTTTTCATTATTATACCTCGTTATTTGTAGATGGATTTGATTTTTCCCCAGCTGCGGTTTTGCACCGATACTGGTTCGTGAATTTCAATATCAGAAACAGAAATGGGATTAAGAGAAAACTCGCCAAAACTAAAGGTTACAATGCCAGTAATTGAAGAGAACTGGCTGTAACTCTTGGATGAAATAAGCGGCATATTTCCAAAACTGCCCAATGAGATATTGCATAAACCTGTGCCATCGCTTACACCCAGACGATTGCGACTGCTTTTCTTATTTGAACTGCTTAAAGATTGAATTTTGGCATAAACGCTTTCATAGGCTTCCGCTTCAACAGCGTGAGTGATTTGAGCAGTAGTAAGAATAGCGGGACGGGGAAGAGGATGGTTGCGCTCAAGAATGGTAAGAGATGTTATGTTTTGTAAAGAGGTCATCCCAAAGCTTTCTTGTACAACACCAGATATGTGGATGCGATCTCCTGTTCGGACATTATTCCTGCGATCAAGAACCAATAAACCGCTGTATGGACCACTTATCGGTTCAGAGATAAAGAAACCATCAGATTTATAATCCACAGCCGTAACAATGCCTTCTGTGCTAACACTTTTTCCGACATACGGAGATGGATATGTATTATCATTACCCGGGAAAGCAGTATACTGAATATCGAATATGGAAATGCTCCATGCTGATGAAATCAGACCTGCAAACAGGATTATGATTAATATGTAATTCTTCATTCACTACCTCTTTGGGTCAGTATGATGCACATAGTCTTCCTGTCAAGGAAAATCAGAGCACTTTTTGGAGCTTGAGGAAATTTTGCAACAACCACGCTAAATACTCATGGAACATTACACTCGAACCGAAGGAAAGGCATTTCTTAAAGCCACTATACGTAATCCCATCGCTTCTATTTGAGTGATGAATTTGCGTAAAGCTTCAAGTTTTTCCCTATTGTGACAGTGACTAATAATTACAA
>JAJBBD010000254.1 GCA_020532355.1 Candidatus Cloacimonadota bacterium
AATATGGGTAAGAGGCCTTTTTAAAAGTCTTCCCGCGCGTCGTAAGTTTCTCCGCTCTGAAACTGTGGAATTGCGACATATCCTCAAGTACTTCCACTATCAAGCGATTATTTATCCCAATATAAGCTTTAAACTAATAGCAGATAGCAAAGAAAAACTAAACTATATTGGCGGAAACGACCGGAACAAGCGCATGAGCGAGATTTTTGGCTCCAGCTTTTTCAATGACGATATTATTGAAATTGATGCTGCTGCAGAGACTTACGCTGTTAGTGGCTATATCTTTGGCCTGGAAGAACGCTCAGATAAGCTTATCGATGCCCAATATGTGTTCATTAATGGCAGATTTATAAACGATAAAACAGTAAAACACAGTATTAAAAGTGCATACGCCCCGTTCATCCTTAAAACCAGGGCATGGATGAAAGGCAATACTCCACCCTATATTCTATTTATCACAGTACCTCCGGAACAGATCGATATTAATGTTTCGCCCACCAAGAATGAAGTGCGCTTCCGG
The DNA here is from genome assembly GCA_020532355.1 of Candidatus Cloacimonadota bacterium. Lineage (NCBI taxonomy): Bacteria > Pseudomonadati > Candidatus Cloacimonadota > Candidatus Cloacimonadota bacterium. The sequence continues at coordinate 521 of JAJBBD010000254.1, forward strand.
GAACAACAAAAAGTTCATTCCCTAATCTTTCAGACTATATCAAAAGCTCTACAACGGTATGAGGAAAATAAATTTGCCACTGCACGCAGCAAATTTAGCGCTATCCCCCAAATGACGGAACGTGCCAGTTCTTTAGAAAGAGATATATTTGTTCAAAACGTTCCGATTCCCCGCTATAGCGAATACAAAAAAGAACATTCTCAGATGTTTCAAGATGATCTCTTCGAACATGAACCGACAAAAAAACCTGCCAATATCCCCATTGTGAATCCCGAAAAAGTACGCAGCCAAGAGCAACAGGAAATATTTAATGACCAACCCAACGATACTGTTCCCTATAAACTTCTATTACAGAATGAAGAAGACTACATCAACCCTTGGCAACTGCATAACACCTACATATTTGTACAGATTGAGGATGGATTAGTTATTATCGATCAACATGCTGCTCATGAACGTATTCTTTACGAGAAGTTGATTCAAAGAACGGGGGGAGCACCTGCTGTAAGGCAAAAATTGATTATTCCACTAGTAATTGACATTCCTCCATATATTGCCAATGAGATCAGGGATTTGATCGACTCAAATATTCATCTATTAGAAAAAATTGGGTTTTCTCTAAAGAAATTCAGCGGAGATTCCATTGTTATAGAAGAAATTCCTGCCGAATTAGGAGATTTTCAAGGCGGTAAAATCTTTATCGATATCCTCAAGCAATTGGAAACTGAGCTGGAGATAAACGCAGATTTTCGCGATTCCTTGGCAAAATCGATCGCTTGCAAAGCCGCCATAAAAGCAAACACTAAGCTCTCACGCAGAGAAATGCTAAGTCTAGTAAATAATCTTTTTGCCTGTCGAGTTCCATATTTCTGTCCTCATGGCAGACCCCTGATAGTAAAAATGACACTTACAGATTTTGAGAAAAAGTTTAAGCGTTTGGTATGATAGTCACAATAGAAGGCCCCACAGCATCAGGAAAAACTTCTCTGGCGCTGAAATTGGCAGAAACCCTTAAAACCAGTATCATCAATTGTGATTCCCGCCAGATTTATCGCTATATGGATATCGGTACAGCAAAGCCATCAAAAAATGATTTATCGAGAATTACCCATTATCTCATCAATATAATAGACCCCAACGAAAGTTACAATGCCGGTTTTTTTGTTAAGGACGCAGATCAATACATCCATTATCTATTTAATAAGGAACAGATTCCGATTGTATGTGGAGGTAGTGGATTGTATTTGCGATCTCTGCTAGAAGGTTTATTTGAACATCCCCCCATCGATAGCAAGATAAGAGAGCAGCTAAAAAAAGAACTCTGTGAGCTGGGTATTGCGCATTTGTATGAGCGGCTTGAGATAGTAGATCCAGTATTCGCCTCCCGGATTAGCGCTACTGATGTGCAGCGTATTTTGAGGGGGCTAGAAATTCATTCTGCCACCGGACTTACCATATCTCAGCATTGGCAAAAACAACTTAAACAAACAAGATACAACGCTTTTAAGATATTTGTTTGCCCCAATCGTGATGATTTATACGCAAAAATAAACGCTCGAGTTGAAAAAATGCTTAACGATGGTCTTATCGATGAGATTGATACTCTGCTCAAGATGGGTTTCTCATGGAATGATTATGGGCTTAATACCATGGGGTATAAAGAGTTTAAACCATATTTTTCAGGTAAGTCTTCATTGCTTGAATGTGCAGAAAACACTGCCCAACATCATCGCAATTATGCCAAGCGTCAGCTTACCTGGTACCGAAAAAGCAGATTTGATTTGACAATAGACTCATACAGCTTTAGTTTATCTGATGTCCTCGGGGAAATTCAATCCCGATATTTGAGGTTCAAAGAGGAATCAGGTGCAAATCATTGCCAGAATAGTAAATAAGGAAATCTTTGACAGGGATGTAACGCGAGAAATGGCTTGCGGCGGTACTGCAGTGCAGGCGTTAAAACGCCTTGTGGATCGCTGTCTGCTATTAGTAAAAGCCGGGCAAATAGGTATTAACGTTAGCGATGAAGAATTTGACATCGCCCTCATGGAAATATTGGATGAAGAAGAGCCATTTGGCTTGCCTCCTGGTTTTCTACAACAAATGGACGCTCTTGAAATGGAAACTCTAATAAGACGAAATATCATCATCCGCAAATATGTATCTACCCTTTATCCCGACGATCACCCCATTGCAGAAGACAAACTAAAAGAACTCTACGACGAGCAGATTCAAAACTTCTGCAGTGAAGAAATGGTGCGCTGTTCACACATCTTCATCAAAGGAGAAAATGCTTTGCAGCGCATTACGGAAATACATTCTCGCATCAAGAATCCCCAAGATTTTGCCAATGAATGCCGTAGTTGTAGCGATTGCCCCTCAAATCGTTGTTGCGGAGATCTTGGATATTTCCCCAGAGGTAAACTCTTCCCAGAAATTGACAAAGTAGCCTTCCAACTAAAACTCCATGAAATAAGTATGCCCTTTAAAAGTCCTGAAGGATACCACATTCTATTGCTAACGGACCGCAAATGCAAAACACCTATACCATTTGAACGAATCAAATCCAGCCTCGCCACTAATATTAGACAAATGGAGCGGGAATACTTTTTGATGAAGCATTTGGGAGATCTTTACAACGAGTTCAAACACCAGATAGTCATCTTTGACGATGCCCTCAAATAAGCTTTCTCAAATTCTTGGTATTAGCACTTTTGGAGAATCGCACGGCCCTGCAATTGGAATTCTTTTCGATAGCCCCATTCCCAATCAAGAATTTCCCTTCGATAAAATCCGCAAAGCACTTACTCAAAGAGCTCCGCAAACCAAGTTTGCCACTTCTCGCATAGAACCCGATGAAATAGAAATTCTTAGCGGAGTATTCGAAGGAAAAACCACAGGCGCACCTCTTTGTATTGTCGTTTACAACAAAGATGCTCGCAGCTTCGAATACAATCCCTTTAAAGATCTAATCCGCCCCGGCTATGCAGATTATTCGTGGTTACAAAAATATCATATTTTCGATTATCGCGGAGGTGGTAGGGCATCCGGAAGAGAAACAGTTGCCCGAGTTATCGCTGCCGAGTTGTATCGAGATCTTTTAAAAGACATTAAGATCCAAATCACAGCCATTCAAATTGGAGAAAAAACCGCGAGCATAGCCACCCTATCTGAAGCGAATCCTTTCCATTGGCCAGATCAAGATAGCTATCCCTTGTTAATATCATATCTAAAACAAAAAAAACTCGAAGGTGATAGTGTTGGCGGAGTTTTGCGAGTAAGAGCAAAAAATATCCCTCCAGGACTTGGTGATCCCATCTACGAAAAACTTTCTGCAAATATAGCCAAAGCAATGTTTAGTATAGCAACCATTAGGGGTGTCCTCTTTGGTGACGGACTAGATCTTGCCCGTTTACCCGGTTCAAAAGTAAACGATCAATTTGCTCAGGGAAAAGCTCAAACTAACCATCATGGAGGCATACTAGGCGGTGTTAGCACTGGCAGCGATCTCCAGTTTGACCTTATTGTCCGTCCCGTTTCCTCCATAGCTCAAGAACAAGATACAATAAATTTGCAGGGTCAAGATTGTAAAATCAAAATCGATGGTCGCCACGATACATGCCATATACCTCGCATAATTCCCGTTATCGAAGCTATGCTAATGATTTGCCTGGCAGATGCAATTCAATACCAGAGACTTATTGAAAACAGGCAAGATCTTAGTGGATACCGTGAAGCGCTAGATAAGCTAGATGAAGATCTAATACTAATCCTAAAACGTCGTCAAGAGATTGTAAGGCAGGTTAAAGTTCTTAAGAAAAAACAACATCTGCCGCCAAAAGATACTGCCAGAGAACATGAGATAATAATGCGCCAACGCACTTTTGCTAAAGAGCTGAGCCTAAATGAAGACCTAGTGGAACAAATTGTTAATCTAAATCTCAGGTTGAGTTCTTTTGATAGTTGAGTGCTACAGGTTTCATCCCGATAATATACCCTCAAAGATCCCCAAAGGCTTTCTGGTTGAGCTAAGATTGGATTTTTATCCCAATATTGAAGCCACAGATTATAAACCTTTGAATAAGCGATTTATCCTAACTTGCAGAGGCAAAAGTCTTACCCGTGAAGTTTTAGATAAAATGTTGGCAAGCACTGCCTATATAGATCTCGATTTGAACCAAGCCCATGAATTTTTAGATCTAGTAGAACCGAAGCGTCTGATTCTATCCTTGCATCTAATTGATTATGATGAAGATCAAATCTGGCAGTTTTTACAAAATCCCATTCAGGCAGCGTATTATAAGTTTATCTTCAAGGCAAAAAGTCTAGAAGAAATACTATCTGCTTCCGAATTGATAAAAAAAAGTGGCAAGAGCAACGTCATCTTCAACGTAAGCGGTAAATGGGCATTATTTCAAAGATCTTTATATCATTTATTCAATTCCCAAGCTTGCTATTGTGCTTATGATGAACCTCTATACGATGGTCAACCGCAAACACACGAGCTAATGCCTATTCTTCATGCAGTTTTTAGTTTAGACCACAGTGTTTTACTAATAATCGGATCCGGTAAAGTAAACCAAAGCGGTAGCATAGTACATGGTAACCCTTTTTTGTCCTCAGCAGGTATACCCACTGCTTATATCCCAGTCCCCGCAAAAAATGTTGATGAAGCAGTTATGGCAGTAAAATTCGTCTTAAAAAACCTATCTTTGCTAGGCTTAGCAATCACCAATCCCTATAAAAGCTCTCTGGCAAAGTACTTTAATACTGGTAGGCAATGTATCAATACCATCCGGTTTTGCCATAGTAAAAAACCACAATCTTATTATCATGCAGAATTAGATAGATATATAAAGCCCCTGAACACAGATATCAAAGCATTGAGGGATGCACTACAAAAGCTTAATATTAACCTCCAAAGTTCTATTCTAATTTATGGTAGTGGCTCTTGTGCCAACATATTTATAAAATATCTGCAACTTTGGAAATATGAACGAATCCACCTGCTTAGCCGTAATCGTGAACAAGCAGATAAGCTACGTAGAGCTTATAACCTGGAAGATAAGCTTAAACAAGAATATGGTTTATTGATAAACGCCAGCCCTTTAGGACAAAACCCATCAGACGATCTTAGCGTATTGCCCAAATACAATGCCCTGATAAATTTGGCTCTGCCCCAACCTCTATCCTTGCTAGAAGATGACGCAAAAACAAAGGAAATACCTACCTTTACATCAACTCAGTTTTGGGTTAGTCAGTTTTCTACCCAACTATCATTTCTGATTAAACCAGAAACAAACTAGTTGACAGATTCCGCTTCAACTTATTCCATTTTGCTTGAAAAAATTCAAGAGACCGTTGCACATCCATATATTACAGATATATATGCACGATATATCGAATTTCTGGGCTTTTTCTGATCGTAGCTATGTCCACCCCAGCCTCCCTTGTAGTACGAGTTATGTATTGGGACAAAACCTTTTTTAACCTGAACCATGCTATTGGAGTTCATGAGGCCAATTAAGTTCCTGCTGATATTGAACTTAATAGGCCTCATGGACTTCAAAAGCAGGCGTGTAATTATGCACGGCCTTGAAGTCCAAACCGCCCATAAGATATTAAATAACTAATCTTTCCTACACCTAAGTGCTTGATAAATGGTGTATAGTTTTAGCGAAAGTGTGATATATCTCATTATGGGGCATTACGATAGCCTTTCCAGGTAGT
>JAJBBD010000255.1 GCA_020532355.1 Candidatus Cloacimonadota bacterium
TAGGGGTGAATTCCGGGCCGATGACGTGATCAAGATAAACGGATGTACCACTGCCACCGGTTGCGTAATAAGCACCGAGTCCCAGCTGGTAGCTGTTACCAGCCAAGCTGCCTAGGTCCACTTCGTGGGATTGCCACGCTCCGGGTATCAGAACCAATTCGGGTCCTACGTTTGTCCAGGTAGTGCCATCCAGATAGGAGAGCTGCATTCTTTGGGTATCGCTGGAGACAACGTAAGTTTGGAACCATACTTTGCTATCGGCAACGTAATCAAGGGGAGGGGTGATCATCCTGATTGGGGTTGTGCTGGTAGAGCGATATACTGATTTTGTACCATGGAAAGCGTACGATGTAGATGAGTTCCAGTAATTTTCTCTGCTCCACCCGACAGGCGGGAAGGCATCTTCGAAGCTTTCAGCCAATTGATACTGGCCCGGGGTTTGGAAAGACCAGGTCTCACTGTCTGTAGAACCGAAGTTGTTTACAGCAGCTACTTTCCAGAAGTACCCTTGACCGTTCATCGTATCGGTAGTCTGATACTGCAGGTCTGCGCCTTCATATACCAGATCGGTTTCAGTAAAAGCACCACCTTGATTCAGATATACTTTGTAACTGCTGGCGGGCTCGCCTTCGGCGCTGGGAGTCCACTTCAGGATGGGGTTCAAGAGTGTGGTGCTGCCATTCAGAGGAAAGGTTGCCACAACAGGCTCTGGAGGCACGGGCTCGGGGAATTCAATCGAGATATCGTCGATGGAGATGTACCAGGGGCTGGAGTTTATCGTACCGAGGATACCTAAGTAATAGATACCGCTGGTAGCAGGACTAAAGGCTCCTGCCAGTTTTTGATAATCGCCATTAATTAATCCTGTGGGTGCCAGAATGGTCTCTGTCATGCCAGCCGCACTGGCCTCGGTGCCATAGCTGATGCCGATGCTGGCATTAGTGGCAGTAGATCCATCCTGTCTGGCCCATACGGTAGCGCGATAGTTCACGCCGCCTTGCAATTGCACGGGTCTGAACATCCAGCGGGTGTTGCTGTAACGCAAATAAGCATTCCAGTCTCCGGTATGGGGGCTGCGATTGTAGCCTGTCTCAGTGTCGTTTGCAGTCCATTCACTGGTGCCGGCAGTTCCTTCCTGCATCCAGCCTAAAACAGCCGTTGAGTTCACATTACCTGTCTCAAAACCTTCGGTCCAGGGGATGCTATATACGGTAGGATCCATACAGTCACCGCTGAGGGGGATTTGCACTGAGGCAATGTTACTGTTGATCGTGATCATGCCACTGTGTGCCCCTGCGGTTTGAGGAGTGAAATTCACCGTGAAGCTGGCGCTATCGTTCTCGAGTAAAGGATCTGCAGTAAAAGCTTCGGCAAGGGCAAAGCCGGTGCCGGTAACGTTTATACTGCTTATCTCAAGCGAACCTACACCGATATTGGTAATGGTGAATTCCTTGGGCGTGGTAGTATGAATGATCTGGGTGTCATAATCCCAGGTATCCGGTGTCACTAAAGCAACGGGACCCAAGGGGATCTCTTCTACCCTTACGTCATCAATATAGAGACTATACCCATTATCATCAAGCAGCCTGAAGGCAATATACTGAATTCCTGAATAGGCATCAAGGTCAATTGTTTGCTCTGTCCATACAGTAGGCATATTGGTCCCAGCAATGTAATACTCCAAATCTGTGCTGAAGTTTGCTGCGGAAGAACTACTGGAAGCTATCTGCACTTTTAGGTCTGTACTAGTAGAGTTGCTTCCTTTTAACCAGAATTTCAGACGATAGTCACCAGTGCCAAAGCTTAATGGAGGAGTGATCAATAAATGCTCACCGCCAGCAGAAGCCCATGGACCCTGAGCACAAAATGATCCTGTGTGAGGGCTATATGAATAAGGCTTCCATGGGTTTGCTCCGGAAACAGTGATCTGCGACCATCCAAAAGGTGCCTCAGGAGTTCCGATCCAATCTTCTTCAAAACCTTCCGTCCAGGGGAAACTGGCGACAGTGGGATCAGCCATGGTACTGAAGCTCCATACCGGGCAGTTTGTGGCAGCACCCACAGCGTTATAGGGCACGATCTTCCAATAATAGGTGGTGCCATAAGCCAAGCCAGTGGGTTCGTATGTAAATACATCCCCCAGATCCGTGTTGTTTTGGATGTTTGTAGGGGGATTGTTGGTGCCCAAAAACAGCTTGTAGCCTGTGGGGCCACCGCCACCGCTATTCCAATTCAAGGTAGCATGGAGGGCTACATCCATAGCTGCATTGGTGGGGCTCCCTACGATCGCGGGGTTCGGAGGCGTATCAATGGTATAAGTGCTGTAGGCAAAGCGCACATTGGGGCGGTTTGCGGCTACACTGCCATTGGTAGTGGGAGGGTTATTATCGGCATTCCAGGTAAGGTGGCCGCCAGGGATAGGGGTGGAATAGATGCCACCGCCGGCAGAGCTGCCGCCGGCTGTGCTGGCACCGCCTCCACCAAAGTTCCTTTCTACCAGGATCACAAGGTTATCACCCTGATCCACATCAAATGTGCCATTGAGCGGGAACAAATTCCAGTCGCCAGCTGCTAAACCGGTCTGACTTTGATCATAGAGCAAGACTGCGCCACTGATCATATTGTCCCAGGTGTCGGCAGTCAAGGTGCTGGCACCGGTGGTTTTCAGATATATTTTGGTGGGCACAGCAGCCGTGGTAGCAATGCTGGAATACCATGAGATCGCAGAGATGCGGGTGTTTTGCGAACCAAGCTCTGCGGCGGTATATAAGGCAGCGCTGCGTTCATAGCCATAATAGCTCCCCAAGGGAAAGCGTTGGGTGGCAGTTCCGGTGCCGATATCCACAATCTGCAAACCTGCTGCCATCACGGTTACATTCATATAAGCTGTTTCGTTGTTATTAGGATTTTCATCTGCGGCAAATACTACTTTACCCCAAACCTGGGTTCCGCCGAGCGTGGTAGGCGTCCAGGAGATGGTGTGTTCCACGGTCGCTCCCGGGGCAATGGATATACCATTTACAGAGCCAAGCTCCACATCACCGGTTTGCATAAGTTTTACCGTGTAGTTATTCACAGTGGAGAGGCCGCTGTTGCGTACAGATATCACATAAGGATATGCGCTATTGGCGGAGGGAGTGGTATTACCGCTTATTGA
>JAJBBD010000256.1 GCA_020532355.1 Candidatus Cloacimonadota bacterium
GATATACATTTGTTATCTAGGTCTCCCTGCTATTCCTGTATCTTCTTTCGTTACTTATTTTGAAACTATAAATATCTCATTTTTTACAATTCTACTTACACGAAGCAAACATACGAGGTCTGGAGGGTTACAGGATTGAGGTTACTGCATCGTCAGTCATCCCGCTTCATTTTATTTTGTGATGAGGTGCAACGCCCTGACGCAGTAGAATATAAGGTAGAGCGCTTTTTCAACACGTGGATGGCTGATGCCACCCCGGGTTTCATAAAGCGGGTTTATACACGATTCATGCGCAGATATCATTCGTAATTCGTGAAAATTTGTTTAATGGGTGCAAAATCGCTGTTTTATTTACTTATTTTCCAATGACCATCTTTCTCACTGCCAACCCGTTCAAGTTTTTTAGCTTCCTTTAGTTTTTCTATGTCTCGCTGAATTGTCCTGCTTGAAACGTCAAAGTTTAAGGATAGTTCTTTTGCCGATAATTTGTTATTCTCTACTAACAGGCTTAAGATTCTTTTGAGTCGCTTATCTACGACATTATCTACGACATTATTATTTTTTGCGAAAACAGTAGCACCAAAACCACCTGGAATAATTTCAAAAAGTGGCTGTTTCAGACCATATTCAACAAACATGTTGCGTACACGTTTTATTCCGGTTCCATATTTTTCGATCCAACCCATTTCTTTCACAATCTTAGCTATTTAGCGGTTACGTGGCGTTGATACATAGTTGTTTGTCAATAGCTGTTCAATGGAAATAGAATCGGGTAAGCCACCGGGGTTGAAAAACAGGATATGGTCGTTAATTTGCATCACCTTCTCAACTTTCTCAATTGATATGTCATTCAATGTTTTTCCCGGGCGCGGATAATAATCCCAGCTGGAATTTATGGTTTGGAGGTGCATGTTCGAAACCTCGTTAACCGATAGCAAATGGTTCGAGTTACCCACTCGCTTGTAATATCTACCCCTGGTTGATACCGGTTTTACGGGATATTCCGATACACAAAATGATACTATTTCCTTCCCATTAACGGTATGGATTTCAGCATCGGGGATAATTTGGGGCATTGTTTTATTTTTCACCTCATTTATCCAGTTTTGAAGTGTTTCTTTACCAATATTTACGCCGGAAATATCGCCTTTGTCCGTAATTCCAACATATACAGTCCCACCCTTTGCATTCGAAAAGGCAACAAGTGTTTCTATAACATCTTCTTTGAATGATGTTTTAAACTCTGAATGAAGTCCTTCTCCTGCTTGAACTATATTTTGAAAGTTTAACATTGATATTAGTTTTTTATCTAAGGCAAAGTTAGTTGTTAATTTTCATTTAACCAGTGGGTGCGGAGCGATTCAATTGCCCCGGCGGTTGCTGAGCTAGTCGAAGCATAACCCCGGGGTAAAATGCGCCAGCATTTTAAAAACGGCCGCGGTAGGGCGTTGATAAAAGTTGGGGTGTTGTTGCGGCCGTAATGGTAGGGCGTTGTTTTGTTTAGCACGAGTTGCAAACCTCGCGCTATGAGGGGGAATAATGGAATAATGGAATAATGGAATAATGGAAAAATGGAATGATGGATTGATGGATTGATGGTTCCGATGATTGTCGGGATGGAGTGATGGAATAATGGAAAAATGGAATGATGGATTGATGGAATGATGGTCCCGATGATTATCGGGATGGAAAAATGGGGTGATGGGGTATTGGGTTAATGGGGAAGGCCAACGGCCTGCCTACGCTTAAGCTTTGGCAGGCAGGCCTTAAAGCATTAGCGTGGGGCGAAGCCCTACGAAAAAGGTTGTGTGTTATTTAAGAAAAGCCCCAAAGGGGCGAAAGCAATAGCCTCCCGAAAAATTGGGACAGGTAGGGGTGATTGAGCGAATAGCGAAAAAGCCCCGGGTAAAATGCGTTAGCATTTTAAAAACGGCCGCGGTAGGGCGTTGATAAAAGTTGGGGCGTTGTTTCGGCCGTAATGGTAGGGCGTTGTTTTGTTTAGCACGAGTTGCAAACCTCGCGCTATGAGGGGTGTATTGCGTAGGTGCGAAGCGCTAATAGGAAAACCATTTTCTAAAGGGTTTAAAGGTGTTGGTTCGCAGACAGGAATGTCCGTGCTACGTTGGTGTAACCTTTTCCAAAGTTCAAAACTTTGGCTTAGGTGGGGAAAAACAAAAAAGCGAACCGGGGTGGCTCGCTTTGGGGTGTGTGCTTATTTTTTGCTGTTTTTCTTTTTTAAAATTGAGCGGTGTATTATGCTACTTCGTATTGTACTCCATTGGGCAGGTTGACTTTTTGAGATGCATTTAAAATCTCAATTCCCATGATGTTACCCGATTCGTCGTAATCGAAAATCAGGCCCGGTTTCTCCTCATCACTTTCAGCTACTTTGCCTTCCGAAAGCTTGATATACATTATATCTAATTCCTTTTCATATCTAATAACCATACTTTTGTGTTTTTGATGTTTTATACCGATTACTAAAAACATGAGCCATTTTTTTCATAAATTCAAAAATGTCTTTGTTTTTATGTATCGGCATTCACCATTATAAAAAAAAATTAAATAGCCTATTCTTTTTTATAAATGGTTTCATACACAGTTACCACTAATTTTGGTTCTTTCAAATCATTCATAAAAACTCTGTAAAGATAATCCTTTGATGATTCATTTACAAGTTCATTTACAAGCTTTGAATATATTCGTAGCTCTTTATCCTGCTTTATAATCTTGTCGGGATTGTGAATGATTTTTTCTACAAGTTCTTTTTTTATACCCCGTCGTTCCATTTGCATTAAGGCATGTTTAGAAAATTTAAAATGCATTTTGTTTTTGTTATGTGGGTTGCTGTTGTTCTTCTTTGTAATTCACAATGGCCTCTACGCAGCGTTGGGCGGTGTGGCCGTCCCACAGTTCGGGGCGTGAGGGTTGGCGGTTCATGGACAGGGTTTGTTTGTACTCGTTGCGGATGCGCTCTACGTTGTTGCCCACCAACACGCTTGCCCCTCCATGTTCGCGAAGGGTTACGGGGCGCTCGGTGTTCCAGCGCAGGGTGAGGCAGGGCGTGCCCAATACGCAGCATTCTTCCTGCAGGCCGCCGCTATCGGTGAGCATGATGCGGGCTCCCATGTTCAGGCGCAGCATTTCGTGGTAACCCACGGGCTCAAGCAGTATTACGCCGGGGTGGTTGATGACTTTTTCAAGCAAGCCAAATTTCTCTAATTGTTTGCGTGCCCGGGGGTGGATGGGCCATATAAGCGGGTGGTCGCCGGTTACCTCGCTTAAAAGGAAGTTGATGAGTGGCTCAAATACTTCTTTGGAATCGACATTGGAAGGGCGGTGCAGGGTCATAACGGCATAGGTGCCATCTCCCGGTATAATTGTGGGCAGGGTACAGCCGCTAGCTATGTTTTGCTTGAAAATATCTTCAAGGTGCAATGCCGAGGCTTTTTCGCGGTTGGCTTCGAGGGTGTCGATCATGATGTTGCCCACGAATTGGATGCGCGATTCGGCCGTGCCCTCGTTGCGGAGGTTTTCGATGGAGAGTTTGTCGGGTGTGAGGAGCAGGTCGCTGAGGCGGTCGGTTACCAAGCGGTTGATCTCCTCGGGCATGGTCATATCGCCACTACGAAGGCCGGCTTCGATGTGGCAGACTTTAATGTTGAGTTTTTTGGCAGTAACCGAACAGGCGAGGGTTGCATTTACATCGCCTACTACAACTACCCAGTCGGGTTTTTCATCCTGACATACCTTTTCAAAGGCGATCATAGTGTTGCCCACTTGTTGAGCATGGCTTCCGGAGCCAATTTCTAGGTTGATATCGGGGCTGGGGATGCCCAGCGATTCAAAAAAAGACTCGCTCATACGCACATCGTAATGTTGACCAGTATGGACGAGAAGGTGGTTTATTGGCTCTTGGTTGTTGGCTTCTGGCTGATGGCTTACCCCCTCTGCCGGCCTCCCCGCAGGCCTTACGCGGGCATCTCCCCCTAAAGAGGGAGAGAAAGCGGTATTCACTTCGTGAATGGATTTTATGAACGGAGCTATCTTCATAAAGTTGGGGCGTGCGCCTACTACGGAAATGATTTTCATTTTATTGTGATTTTTGGATTCAAAATTTTGGACTAAAGATAATTGTTTTGGATTGATGGTCCCGATGCTTATCGGGATGGAAAAATGGGGTGTTGGGTTAATGGAAACAATGAGAAAATGGGTTATGAGCGGTTGAATTGCCCCCTCCCGATGACCATCGTGGATTAAGTGGGGGATATGTTAGTTGTATCTCCTTGTTTTAGGTTTATAACTCGTCAAAGACGAGTGGAAGAAAACCTCTCGTTGCAA
>JAJBBD010000257.1 GCA_020532355.1 Candidatus Cloacimonadota bacterium
AAACACTTTCTTGTATCTTGCCGCTCATGGCCGCAAAGCTTGCCTGCACCAAAGCAAAGCGTTTGTGCATCTTTTTACCAAAATACCCTATAGTTATGGAAAGAATGGGCAAGGGTATGATCGCCAGCAGAGTAAGCCGGAGATCTATAGAAACCATAAAAGAAAAACTCGCTATGGTCATCAAGATAATATCCATCGCCGCAATCAGGCCCATTCCAAAGAGCATTCGTACCGAGTGTAAGTCATTTGTGGCATACGCCATCAAATCGCCGGTTTTGCTTCTGTTAAAGAAGTTTTGCGAAAGCTTAAGCAAGTGATCGTAAAAGTCCTGGCGCAAGCCCTTTTCAATTCGATGTGAATTACCTATTATTAATATCCGCCAAAAATAACGTAGTACCATCACAGCTAAAGATAGACCAATGATGATAAGGGCGATATACCCCAAACCACGATTGTCTATTTGACGGTTCTGAATGCTGTCTATGGCATATTGCATCACTTTGGGGGTAATTAATTGTACTACATCCACCAAGATCAGCATGATAATTCCGCCCATTATCTGTGCATAGCTTTTCTTCAGATAGGGAAGAATGATGTCGAAAGTTCGCATTAGCTATTATTTATCCTTAGTTTTTCATTTCCGATTAGCATGTTTGGACATGTATCTATTTTCCAAGCATTGTGCCAAACTCGGTTCAAGCTACTTTTTGTCAATTGCTTTGTTCTGTGGCAAGCTAAGCCAATTTGCGCAAATACTTATGGCGAAATGCTTGACATTTTAATCCATAAAGGAAATTTGGCTTGCAGCGAGGTAGAGAAAATGCGTAAACAAACAGTGCTTGCATTATGCAGTATATTGCTTTTATGCTTGCGCGTATATGCCACAGTTCTTAGCTCCAGAGTAATTGATACCGATGGGCACGGTATAGCTCAGGTTAGCGTAGCCGATGGCAGAAGAGTTACATTCACAGATTCTAATGGTTATTTTAGTATAGAAAGCGTTGCGGATTCCTTATCCATCTCTCGTTTGGGCTATATCGGCAGGAAGATTTCGCTTTTTGAAGCAAACCAAATAATTATTCTGGAAACAAAGCCCCTCAGCTTACCAACCGTAAGAGTTTACGAGCGCTATGATCGTGGTAGCGCAGCCGCTCTTGATGCCCTTAGCATTCATCCAGATACCAATTACGGTAGAAGAAGTGCTGGAGATATACTTTTGGATCATTACATCATGGAAAGCTCTGCCACGCCACTGAGCGGAGAGGTACAGAATGTTTCCATATTGGGCAATCTGAGCCGGCACACCTTAGTGCTTTTAGATGGTGTTCCCGTAAACAAAAATGGTGAACCATTCGATTTTAGCCGCATCCCTGCCTCTCAGATCTCGCATATCGAAGTAATTAAAGGCGCTTCGTCTGTCTATGGGGGTTCATCGGCTATTGGCGGAGTAGTAAACATTGTTACCCTAAAGCCCAAAACCGATAAGAGATTTGAGTTCGAAAGCGGCGGAGGTTCTTTGGGCTTATTTTCTATTCGCTGTTTGGCATCAGAAAGCGCCAAACACCATAATATTAGCGCGCAATACTCTCACTCATCAGCTAATAATAATTTCTCTTACAAAAGTTCGCAAGGCTCTGGTGAGCGAGAGAACAACGCCAAAAGGCAAGATCAATTCTTTATAAAAGGAGCCTTAGTTCATAATATTCATCAACTGGAATTGATGCTCAGCTTAAACGATTTCTATCGCCAGCTACCCGGAACTGTAAACAATCTCCCGCTCTTTGATAATGCCTTTATGGAGGGCAGAGACTACATCTATCGCCTCGCAATGGCTTCCAATAAAGAAAACTGGACAAACGAGATTGGGATTTTTGGTGATGGCTCTGTATCTACATATAAGAATCTGGATTCGAGTGTGCCCTTTTATTCTGCTCATAATAAAACCAAGACCAATAACATCACTCTAAAAGATATCATTAACCTAAAACTGAACACTCTTTCTTTTGAACTTGCTGCCGAACAGAGTTTTATGGGATACAACTACTCGAATTACTTGAATAACCAGCCCTCAAATAACTCAGATTCCTCCCGCCTGCTTACCGGACTTTCTGCCTTTGTGCGTCATAATAAAGATTGGGATCTTATTAGCTGGGAACAAGGTTATGCTTTAAGGCAGGATTGGTTATATGGCGAAAATATATCAGATAACTTTAGTCCTTGGCGCATCGAACAGAGCATTAGCTTCCATCTGCCACTGCAAACCAGATTGTACGGGAGCTTAGGCACCGCTTATTCGATCCCCACTTTTGCAGATATGTATTGGATGGGGGATAGTAACGTACAGGGTAATCCATTGCTAAAAAGTGAAAAGTCTCAAGGTGGATTGATCGGTTTTAATGCTTCGCAACAATATGTACAGCTAAAGCTGGAGTATTCTCATAACCGCATTCGCAATCTTATTCGCTGGCATAAATCTGATGGTTATACTTGGAAGCCATATAACGTGGGAAAAGCAGAAATAAACAATTTGGAATTCGGATTGTCGCTATATCCGCTAAATAACTTCAGCTTGGAAGGAGGAATAGTGTTTACCGATGCCAAAGATCGCAGTGAAAATTCAAGCGCTATCTTTGGTAAATATCTCATCTACACTCCCGATACTAAAGCGAATATTGCCCTAAAGCTAAAAAAAGAAAGCTGGGGATTGAATCTAAGCTTTCGTTACACAGGCGATCAGTATAGCACTCCAGATAATATAATCGGTACCATAGATGGTTTTAATACCTTGCATCTGAATACCTGGACCAAATTTCACACACTTAATATACCGCTAACTATAGATCTAAAGCTGGATAACATTCTAAACAATAAATATGAAATCTATGCCCATACCCCCCAACCCGGGTTCAACTGGAGCGCCGGAATCAAATTGGAATTGTAAAAGTGCTATGAGAATAGACAGCTCTACGTTTAGAGGGTTGAGAGGGTTGAGAGAGTTGAGAGGGTTGAGAGGGTTGAGAGAGTTGAGAGAGTTGAGAGGGTTGAGATGCCAAAAGTGCGGCTACAAGCAGCACCCACCTTTGGGGTGGCAAGCTCCTGCTTGCCACAAATGCCGCAGGCATTTTCGCCGAAGGCATTTTCCTAAAGACAGTTCATGTT
>JAJBBD010000258.1 GCA_020532355.1 Candidatus Cloacimonadota bacterium
TAACGCTATCCCAAATTTCTATATGGTCGACCAAATCGGCTTGTATATTCATCAATGGCACCCGGTTACGGCCTGAATCTCTGGATCTAAGTACCAGATATAGAGCTACTAAAACTAAGAGGATTAGGATAAGTATAAGTTTAGATTTTTTCATGTATAGCCTTTAGGATCATTTTACGCCGGAATGCTACCCACAATCCGGAAGCGATTAGTATTAGAGGGGCTAAAGCGATTACAACAATTTTAACGATTAGTTTGATGCGATCGCTGACAATTTGAGGTTCATCCCAGGTAAGGTTGTATTTTTGCATAAAACCTATAAGATCTAAGGTGGATAACGCAAGGTGTCTGTTGCGGATATGAATCATAGATTCCCGTCCGATGAGGTGATCAATGGCGTTCAGCACAATATTTGAGCGTTCTGCGTATGTCGGGTTATCGGGTTCAATTACTAATTCCTTATCGGCAAAAAGAACAAGATTAGATTCCTTAGTTTCGGAGATAAAAGAGGGGTCATTTGCAGCAAGAGCAGTGTTTTGAAAATAACTTGTCATATTTCCTGATGCGGAAGCGGCAGTAACAACCGGTCCTGCGCTAAAATCTTCTAACTCGGGATTGTAAAAGATATCCGTATTAAACTGGAATTCTGGGGCATACATCCATCCGGAGTTTGCCGAGCTTGAGAGAATAGTTTCGAATTTAGTTTCGGCTTGATGGGCAAAACTTATGCCGTTTGTAAGGTATAACACAATGTTATCCATGTTCTTAGATATGGGATGAGAAGATCCCTGCATAATTGGATACATGGGGAAGTTTGCGATTGTACCAATGCCCATTTGCCTGCGGTCACATCTCATGTCTAATAGCACATCTTCTGAAAGCGCAAATCCGTAATGCTCGAGCATTTGGATGAAATTAGTATTAAGTGAATAAAGGTTGCTACCGTCAGTATCAATTCTATCTTGTAGAAAAACGACTTTTCCACCCTTCATCACAAATTGGTCTAAGTTATAGAGATACTTTTCGGGTAAATTTCTGCTGCTTCCGGTAAAGAGTAATACATCTATGCCGTTTATGGGCTCAGCAAGATTTGCCGAAGCTATGATGAAGTTGGATTTAAGGTTACGTTCGAATGTGCGAGTATCAAAATCATAATAAGTAGAATCTCTGAAAACCGCTACCTTGGGCATGTTTTGCGAAATCAATGACTGTATGCGCATGGTCATTTCATATTCCAGTTTGGGCTCTATTTTGGGTAAGAGATTTAATGGCTCTACTTTGCCACGATACTCAAATGCTAAACCAAAGACTACCTCTTTGGTGGTTATTTGGTCGTTTTCGTATATTCTAAACCGCATTGGAGAAAGCCTGCTACCTTGTGCAAGCTGATATAGTTCTTCGCGGCTGGAGCTTTGAACCCTTTCAAAGCGAAACTTATTCCCTCCTGCGTTTTGATACTCAACCAAAAGGTCTTTCACATATCGTTCTAGGGAGTTCAATTCTGCCGGTAAATCATTTGAGGCAATAATCTTAACCACCATTATGTCTTCTAGGTTACGCACCAGTTCCTTACTGATTTTACTAAGACTGTAAGCGTTGTCCTTAGAAACATCCAGCCGAATGTTGATAAATGAACTTAACATGAGTATCGCTACAATGATGCCAAATCCAGCTAGATGTGAGCCGATTATGCCCAAACTCTTTTTCATCTATCGCTCCTGCATCAGGTTCTTGGATTGAAGGTTGAATTCCGCCAATATGGCAAAAATAAATATTACGGCTACAAAAAATAACAAATCTCGTATATCTAATACGCCTTTCATCATGTTGGTTAAATGGTGATCGAATGAAAAGTATTGAAAGTAACGAACTATAGATAGTGGAATAAAGCCTAGTAAATAGCGAATTATGAAAAAGAAACCCGATACTAGAAATGCTAATACAAAAGCCAAAACCTGGTTTGAGGGTATACTGCTGGCATAAATCCCGATCGATATATAGGCACAACCTGCCAAAAAGATGCCGAAAAAGCCTAACCCAATTGCACCATAATCCACATTCTGCCCCAAAAGTGCAATAACGAAAAAAGGGATGATGTTGAAGATCAACAAAGTTAGAAGCTGTAGAGCAGAGGCTAAGATTTTTCCCCATACAATGTGATAAAGCCGGATGGGTAAAGTGCTAAAGATTTCTATAGTTCCGCTACTACGCTCTTTAGCAATACTACCCATTGTGATTGCCGGAATGAAGAACACAAAAAGGATATGCTGAATATTGTAGAGCCCTCTTAACTCAGCAAGTCCAATCTTAAAAACTGTGGTGGCAAAAGCAGACCCGCTAAGAATGAGAAACAGTACAAATATTATGTATGAGGTTATGGAGCGCATAGCTAACTGATACTCTTTTTTGGCAATTATCCAGATTACTCTCATGCTTCATCCTCTCTGCTGTTTTCATGATGGCTGGATTCTTTTGCATCAAGCTGTTCAAGATGCTTTACTTGCGGTTCAAACTCTACTCCGGTGAGGTTGTGGAAAATCTCTTCCAGGCTTCTTTCTTTGGTATATAGGCTGATAATTAGCCAGCCTTTTTCTCTTACAAAACGAGAAAGATCTGGCACTATATCTTTGTTCTGGGAAATTCTAAACTGGAACTGACAGTGTGAGTCATTGTTGCTATAACTCAGCTGCTCAACATCCGGATACAAAGAGATAAATTCACTCATATCTATGTTGTTGCCATCAAGCTCCAGATACAAAACACTATAATCATCAAGATAACTATTTAGACTGCCAATTTCGTCATCTACCACTATCTGACCCTTATTTATAATAATAACGCGATCGCAAAGTGCTTGAACTTCTTGCATGATATGAGAGGATAGGATGACCGTTTTCTCTTTGCCCAAAGTGCGAATGAGCTCTCGTATTTCTATGATCTGATTTGGATCTAAACCGCTGGTTGGTTCATCCAGGATGAGTATTTCTGGATCGTGAAGCATGGCAGTAGCTAGCCCTACTCTTTGCTTATAGCCTTTGGATAGGGTGCCTATCCTTTGGGTGAGCACCTGCTTGAGACCGCAGTTTGAAACTACGAAGTTTTGGCGTTCAGTGAAGGTTCTTGTAGGCATATTTCGCAGATCTGCCACATATTTAAGAATCTCCATTACCAGCATATCTTCATATAGGGGATTATGTTCGGGAAGGTAGCCAATTTTAGCACTAGTCAGGATGGGGTTTTCGAATATGGATATGCCATCAATGCTAATGGTTCCACTATCTGGCTGTAAATAGCCCACCATCATGCGGAGGGTTGTAGTTTTCCCCGCCCCATTAGGGCCCAAGAAGCCGGTGATGCTTCCGCTATTTATGCAGAAACTGATATCGTTTACGGCACGCAAACTGCCGAAAGACCGATTAAGGTTCTTTATTTCTATCATCAATACTTGTTACTCCAGCCCACTACATAAAGGGCATTGTTGGTTTCGTGACAGGTTCAGACAGCATAATCACGTCATTTTCTTCCAATCCAGAGATTACCTCTACCATCTGAAAATCATTGCTCCCAAGCTTAACTGGTATTGATACTGCCTGAGACTTTGCTGATTGATCGGTATCCGATTCATCTTTGGGCGCCATATAAACGACGTCCTGATTCTTATCATCTGCAAAAACTGCTCCAATTGGTATAATAAGCACATTTTCTCGTGTATCGCCAGCGATACTAATCTCGGCAGTCATACCAGGTTTAGCTTTTTCACCGCTGGCATTGATGCTTATTTCTACAGGGAACACTTTGGCACTGTTGATTGTTACTGCTTTGGCAGCAATCTTAATTATTTTTCCACCAAATTCGTCGTAGGGCATGGCATCTAGTTTTATTGTAGCTTCCTGCCCCACCTTAAATTTAACGATGTCTATCTCGTTAATGTTTGAGCTTACAATCATCTTACTGAGATCGGCTATCTGCATTACCACAGTGCCTTCGCCAAATGAAGTGATACTGGAAGTTACCATTTCACCTTCATTTATCTTGCGTTCGATAACGGTTCCGGAAGCGGTTGCATACATATGGATCACCGTTCCGGGAACGTCCAGATCGCGAATCATCTCATATTGGCTACTGGCTTGGGCAAATTGAATTTGAGCTTCTTGTAGAGCATCTCTAGCACTGTCGAATTCGGTTTGAGGAATATAGTTTTTCTCTAAAAGCAGAGTTTTATCGTCAAAATCTTTCTGCGCTTGTCTAAGGTTCAATTCTGCTCGTTGCAAAGCCGCCTTGGTACTGAAGAGCGTATTTGCCTGATTGTAATCCGGTTCGATATCAGCAATGATATCACCTTTATTTACCTTATCGTTTTCATCAACATAGAATTTAACTACCTTGCCCGAAACTCTTGATTTTTGGGAAACAATACTTTGCGGCTGCACTTCTCCGGTAATCTCGATATTATTCTCAATATTGCCGTAGCTTACGGTGTAGGTATCGATATTTGGGCTTTGATCCGGTGTTGGCGCCGTGGCTTTTTTCTTACATGCGTTGTAACCGACTAAAAGCACTACTATGATGATGATTATGGCTATTACAATCCATTTCTTGCGCATAATTCCTCTCTTCTTGCCAAATTAAAACATATAATTGCCAAGCATTTCGATATAGCGAAAATGTCAATCAAAAAGCCTCAATATCTCCTTGCACAGAAGTGATCTTTGGTCTCCGCCAATTCTGCTTTACCCATTTATGATCGCCATAGATTAGCCAGCTTCCTTTACTACGGTGAAAGAATGAAAAGTACCCATGATCTTCAGGTTCATTAAAAGTAACGCTTTCAATGTCCGATTGGTAATGATCCCTAGTATGTGCAACCGCATAATCACCGGATATTTCTATATATAGCACTTCAATTTCCAAGAGTTGAAAACGCGCCAGTCTATCTAAGATTTCATTATTAAGATGCAAAGTTATTTCACCCTTATGCAAATAGTCTTGATGCACATGATCCATTAATCCTTGTACATTACCAAGATTAAAATCCAGTGAAACATCATAGAGAATATCGCGTATCTCTTTTTGAGCCAGAGATTCTGCATCATCAAAATCGCAACTTAGGATGAGTAAACAAAGCAGACTCAAGCCCAATAGCAAAGCTTTTCTCATGTTCGCTCAAGAACAGCCAAAGTTTCTATATGCCAAGTATTGGGAAACATATCAAATCCGCTAAGGCTGCATAATTTGTAACTGTTATCGTGCATCAATATCTTTAGATCTCGTGCCAAGCTCATTGGAGAGCAACTTAGATACAAAACCAAAGGTATCTGGGCTTTGCGAATAGACCATAAAGCGCTTTCCTGAACACCGCTACGAGGGGGATCAAGGATGATGCAATCGGCGTTAAAACTTGAAAGCAAGATACCAAATTGCTGCTCAAACTTGCCACAGATAAAGTTAGCATTATCGAAACCGTTGTTTTCTGCATTTCTTCGTGCATCGCTAACTGCTTCGGGGACTTCGTCAATACCTATCAGCTCGGAAATCTCTGTAGCCAGACTCAAACCCAAGCTACCTATTCCGCAATAAGCATCTATCACCTTAAAATGGGGTTTCATCTTAGCTCGCATTGCACAAAGTATTTTCTGTGTAGTCCCAAGGTTGATTTGCCAGAAACTTCGATAGTTTATTTCATAGCTAATATTGGCAAGAGTATCGCTCAAGTAGTTTCTGCCAAAAAGGGTTTTCTCTTCTGCGCCTAATATCACATTCGTTTTTTCACGATTGATATTTTGAATGATGCCGATAATCTGGGGAAATTTGGCACAAATACCCCTTACTATTGTTTGCGAAAAGGGTAAGCGAGCTGTACGACATACCAGGATGAGAAGTATTTCGCTTAGATCACCATTGCAGCGTATTCCGATATGACGCAAACATCCGCTATGATTCACTTCATCATAAGCTTCTACGTTTGCTTTATTACATAGCTCCATTACTTGTTTGGCAATTTCATCGAATACGGGAGGATGATTTTGACACTGTTCATGCCGGACAATACTGTGGCTGTAGCGAGCGTATATTCCATATCCATCTTTAGCTACGGGCATAAATACCTTATTCCGGTAATGTTTTTTCAGTTCGGATTGCTCTATGCCGTTAAAAACTGTTAAATGCTCTTTAAAGAGTTCTTGCAATAGCATTTTTTTATAGCGTAATTGGGTAGGATAATCTAACATCAACCAATCGCAGCCACCGCAAGGTTCTTCCGCCTTAAATGCCTCGCAGGGAGCATCTATTACTCCTTCTCCCCGTTCGGAAAACTGAAGTGCCTTGGCAAAAGCATGGTCTTTTTTGTTGATGTAGATCTCAGCATCCACCAGATCTCCGATTGCCGTGTTTGCCACAAAGATGGCTTTTCCCATATAAAAACCAATTCCCATGCCACCCATAGCAATCTTCTCGATCTTAAGTTTTTCTAAAATCATATCAGGTTCCTCAGGCGTTCAATCCT
The DNA here is from genome assembly GCA_020532355.1 of Candidatus Cloacimonadota bacterium. Lineage (NCBI taxonomy): Bacteria > Pseudomonadati > Candidatus Cloacimonadota > Candidatus Cloacimonadota bacterium. The sequence goes on from JAJBBD010000258.1 coordinate 6,503, forward strand.
ATCAGTAACAGAGGGATGAGTGGCAAAGAGCGAAGCTTTCCTCTTGCTGTTGATTTTCGCCATTGCAAAACTGTCCTGACGCTTTTCTGTGCTGTAATATCTATCGATTTGTTCTAAGGCAGATATCATATCTGCCGGATTGGTAAGCTCGGCTGCTCCTCGGTCGGCACGGTATTCTCGGTATCTCGAATAATATGATGCAGGGATCATTGCCAAAAACATCAAAACATTTTGTAAAAGAATTACCATCAGATAGTATCCAAAAAAGCCCAAACCACCTTTGCCCCGATTATCTCTCAGGGCAGAATCCAAAATAGTTGCCACAATACGTGCTCCAAACATTACAAAGGTATTTATCAAACCCATCACCAGAGTCATAGACACCATGTCTCCCTCAGCAATATGCGTCATTTCATGTGCTGCTACAGCCGCTATTTCTTCTTCGGAAAGAACTTGAAGTAATCCGGATGAGAAGGCGATAAGAGAGCGATTACGAGAAGCTCCAGTGGCAAAGGCATTCACGTCTTTCGATGGATAGATTCCCACTTCCGGAGTTTTGACTCCTGCTTCTCTGGCAAGTGCCGCCACGGCGTTATATACAAATCTTGCTTGGGGATTTTGCACACCAGCATCAATGAGTTGAATCTTGTATGCTTTCTTTGCTATGAATTTGCTGAGAGCCAATGAGATAAGAGATCCGGCAAAGCCAAATATAACACAGATTATCAAAAGCGTATACATCTGACTTTCGGGCATCGGCACGAAGGCGAGTATTATGGTCAACATTGAAACTACTAAAAGGTTTAGTAAGAGGTAGAATCCAATGCGCTTCAATCCTTTCATTTTATCCTCCATTCGGTTAAAAAAACATAATCTAAAACACTATCAAAGATGGCAAGGAAAAAATCATTTGCCTAAGCAGAATTTATCAAGGCAAATTATTGGTCAAATACTTGGCGAAATAGACAAATCTTCTGTGTGTAGATCAGGGTTTCATACCATAAGGTTGAAATTTATAGGGACAAGTTATTATTTATGTCGATTATACATATAAGACCTTTGAATAATCGGTGCATGGGGCGGAGTCTTATCCTACAATGGTGGTAGGTGGGCATGGCTACGACCAGAAAAAGCCCACCAAACCGAGATCTCATGCATAAAAA
>JAJBBD010000259.1 GCA_020532355.1 Candidatus Cloacimonadota bacterium
AAGGATGCATACATTATCCCGATTGAGGCATTGGAGTTCAAAGCGCATAAATTAACTATCACTTATTTAATATCTTATGGGCGGTTTGGACTTCAAGGCCGTGCATAATTACACGCCTGCTTTTGAAGTCCATGAGGCCTATTAAATTCAATATCAGCAGGAACTTAATTGGCCTCATGAACTCCAATAGCATTGTTCAGGTTTATAAGAAGATTTAATAAAAAAGTAAAGCGACCGGTTTTTATGCCGGTCGCCATGATATGTATTTAGAGTTATATCTAGTGATGTTTATGGGTAACTTCTTCCACAATTTGGCCGTTACTGATGGAACGTTTGAAATAGTAGGTGTGAAGAAGTTTCTGAGCAAGTGGTGAATTAGGAGCACCTAAGAAGCGTTCGTAAATCTTGAGAACTTCTGGGTTCTTATGAGATTTACGTACCGGCAAAGACCGATCTTCTTCATACAAAGCTAATCCTCTGCGGGCTCGGGATGCGATGTCGTTTCCATAAGGCTGTCCGCCACCGCCAACGCAACCACCGGGGCAAGCCATTATTTCAATGAAGTGCCAGGGAGATTCACCCTTGGTTTTAAGACCTTCGCGTACTTGATCCATAACCTTACGGGCATTGCCTAGACCGTGGGCTACTGCTACCCTCAGATCACCAAAGCCAGGTACGTTAACTGTGGCTTCTTTCACTCCGTCAAGCCCGCGAACTGCTTCTATATCTACATTTTCGAGCTCTTGTCCGGTTACCAGAGTGTAAGCCGAGCGGATAGCCGCTTCCATCACACCGCCGGTAGCGCCAAAGATTGTGCCTGCGCCGGAGTAGAAACTCATTCCTTCATCCGGTTCTTCTTCGGGGATATTGGCGAAGTCTATGCCAGCTTCTTTGATCATACGCAAAAATTCACGGGTTGTAAGTACATAGTCCGTATCTTGAAATCCGCTGTCGCTAAGTTCGGGACGGCGTGCTTCGAATTTTTTAGCTGTACAGGGCATGATTGCTACGGAAACTATTTTGGCAGGATCGATGCCGTGTTCTTGGGCATAGTATGTCTTTGCTAATACGCCAAACATGCTCATAGGGGATTTTGCCGTAGAAACGCAATCCGCCAGATCTGGATAATATGTTTCCATAAACTTAATCCAACCAGGAGAGCAAGATGTGATGAGTGGACGTTTTTCGCCTGCTTTCAGCTTTGCTACGCATTCAGTGCCTTCTTCCATGATGGTAAGGTCAGCAGTGAAATTTGTATCCATTACACTATCGAAGCCTATCTTACGCAGAGCAGCATACATCTTTTTGGGTGTTACGCTGCCCAGAGGCATACCAAATTCTTCTCCCAAAGATACGCGGATTGAGGGAGCTTCCTGCACAATAACGTGTTTGTCGGAATCTAGAATAGCCTCCCATACTTCGTCAACTTCGCTTCTTTCACGCAGTGCGCCGGTAGGGCAGTAAACCGTACATTGACCACAATTCACGCAGGGGCTTTGAGCCATACCTAAATTAAAAGCTGTAGTTACTTCGCTGTTTATTCCGCGATCGCTCGTAGTGAGGGCGTAAACCTGCTGTACTTCGTTACATACAGTAATGCACCGTCCGCAAGCTATACATTTGTTAGGATCACGGATAATCGACGGGGAGCTATAATCTACAGGTTTCTTTTCCAGAATATTGGGTAGCGCATCAGGATCTACTCCAAGGTTATTTGCAAGAGTCTGCAATTCACATTTGCCATTAGCGGAGCAGGTGGGGCAAACAACCTCGTGATTCGAAAGGATCATCTCAATTAGGGTTTTGCGGTAGGAGCGAAGTTTTTTGCTGTTGCTGCTAATCTTCATACCTTCGGCAACCGGAGTGCAGCAAGCACGTTTAGGTACAGGGTTACCGGATATTTCCACAACACATACACCGCAGTTTGCAGTTGGGGGAAGATCTGGATGGTAGCAGAGTCTGGGAATATAAATCCCATGTTTGTCGGCAGCTTCGATAATGGTCATGGTTTCGGGAACTTCCAGATGATGACCATCTATCCAAACATTGACGTTTTTAGTCATAATTCTATTCCTCTTGTCTTATTTTTGGGTTATCGCGATGAATTCATCACGGAAGTTATCTATTGCACTGCGTATGGCCATAATTGGGGATTGACCTAATGCGCAGAAGGAAGTTTGTTGCATGGTTTCGGCAATAGAAAGCATGAGCTCTACATCGTCCATATTACCTTCACCTTTCTTGATTTTGGTAATAAGGCGATAGAGCTGTTGAGTTCCATTTTTACAGGGGGCACACTTTCCGCATGATTCGTGACGGAAGAAACGCAGAATACTCCACAACATATCTACGATGCTTTGGTGCTCGTTCATAACAAGAATTGCACCGCTTCCAAGAACGGCTGAGTATTGGTTAAGGCTGGCAAGATCCATTTTTACATCTAATAGACGTTCAGAGAGGATCATGCCTGCAGCTCCACCTACCAATGCAGCTTTGAATTTGAAGCCTCTTTTCATGCCACCTGCATAATCGTTGATGATAGTGCGCAATGTGGAGCCCATATCAACTTCGCAGAGACCGGGATAAGAAACATCTCCAAGTATGGTGTATACTTTGGTTCCGGGGCATTCTGGGGTTCCATATTTCTTGAATTCTTCAGCGCCCTTGGAGATGATGAAAGGTACGTTTGCCAGAGTTTCCACGTTGTTTACTACTGTGGGAGCCTGCCAAAGTCCTTTTACGCCTGGGAATGGTGGTTTCCAGCGTGGGTGACCGCGATTTCCTTCCAAGGATTCTATCAGAGCAGTTTCTTCTCCGCATACATAAGCTCCGGCACCGATTTTGATTTGAATATCCAAATCAAAACCGCTTTCAAAGATGTTTGTGCCAATAATGCCATAATTTTTGCAAGCATCTATAGCTTTCTGCAAGCGCTCTATGCAGAGCTTATATTCACCGCGAATGTATATGTAAGCTTTTGTGGCACCAATTGCGCGGGCACAAATCATGATTCCTTCTAAAAGCTGGTGAGGATCACCTTCCATAATAAGGCGATCTTTAAATGTTCCAGGTTCGCCTTCGTCTGCATTAACAACTACGTATTTTTGCTCTGCATCCAAGGGAGCAGTAAAGCTCCATTTTACTCCGGCTGGAAAACCAGCACCGCCACGACCGCGCAAGCCGGAATTTTTAACTTCTTCCACAATTTGCTTGGCATCCATCTGAGTAAGTGCTTTTTCCCATGCTTCATAACCTCCGGCACCAATGTAATCATCGATGTTTTCAGGATCAATGATGCCAGAATTACGAAGCACAATGCGTTGATTATAATTCAATTTGGGGCTAAATTTTCCGGCAGATTCTAACATCAAACTTGGAACTGGGCGTCCCTTAAGAAAGTGTTCTTGAACCAGTTGCGGAATATGTTCTTCTTTGAGATTTTCGTAGTTTACGTTATCTGGATATACGGTTAAACATATACCCTTACCAAAGAACCCCAAAGGACCAGTTTCCAAAATGTTTATTTCATCACTTAAACCGGATTTGCTAAGCTCTGCTCTCAGAGTTTTTAAAAAGTTATGAACTCCGGCAGCAACGGAGGTTTCATTGATGCCTACCAGCACGTGAGACCGATAGTATTTCATTAATTCCTCCCTTTTATCTTTTCGATGATTTCTTCTACTTTTTCTTCTGACAGATCTCCATATACATCATCGTTTATCATCATTACCGGTGCGTTTCCGCATACGCCTAAACAAGCGCATAATTCCAAAGTGAACTTGCCGTCTTTTGTGGTTTCTCCAACTCCAACGCCAAGAATTGTTTTAAGCTTGCGGAGGATGTTTTCTGAACCTTTTATATAGCAGGGTGGAGATTCACATAGACGAATGATGTTTTTACCTCTAGGACTGGTTGAATACATGGAGTAAAACGTTAAAACTCCATAGATATGATTTTCTGGTAAATTTAGATATTCAGATACTGCAGCTACGGCATCCGTAGATATGTAGTGTTGTGGATGATTATCCTGAATATCGTGAAGAATGTAGATCAGATTGTCTTTGGTGGGGGTGTATTTAGCGCATATTTCTTTGTACATATTTTCCCCTTATTCGTCGTAATGTTGAGCGGCTTTCGCCAATTCAGCTCGATGTGTTTCTACTTCAGGGTGCATGCCGGGTATCTTGTCTATAGCTTTAACCGGACATACATCAAAGCAGTTACCGCATTTTATACAATCCAATTGATGAATTGTATATTTTTCTTCTCTCGAGCCCGTTATGCAATTTGTGGGACATTTGCGGGCACACAAAGAGCACCCAATACATCTTTCTTTATCGATATTAAAATGCATAAGATCTGAGCAAACTTTTGTACTGCAGCTATGATCCCTAATATGGGATTCGTACTCATCTCTAAAGTAGCGTATGGTTGAGAGCACAGGATTTGGCGCAGTTTGGCCCAATCCGCAAAGTGAAAGTTTGCTGATGGATTCTCCCAAACGCTGCAATTCTTCGATATCGCCCTCTTTCCCTTTGCCAGAAGTGATTCGTTCAAGAATTTCAAGCATCTGCTTTAAGCCAATTCGACATGGAGAGCACTTACCACAGGATTCTTCTACACAAAAATCCATAAAGAACTTAGCTACGTTTACCATACACTTTTCGTCGTTCATTACAATAACGCCGCCGGAACCCATCATGGCTCCGCGTTCTTTAAGGTTTTCATAATCTACTGCTGTATCCAAGTGTTCAGCAGTTAAGCATCCACCCGAGGGGCCACCCAGTTGTACGGCTTTGAACTTATGGTCACCAATCATTCCGCCGCCAACATCAAAGATGAGCTCACGTAGAGTAATGCCCATAGGAACTTCTACCAAACCAGTATTCTTTACATCTCCGGTAAGGGCAAACACTTTAGTACCAGGAGATTTTTGGGTTCCCATCGAAGCAAACCAGGCAGCACCTTTTCTTATAATTGTGGCAATATTTCCAATTGTTTCAACATTATTAACCACAGTGGGCTTTCCCCAAAGACCCTGAACTGCTGGATAAGGTGGTTTGGGAGTAGGATTACCTCGCAGACCTTCAATAGAGTGGATAAGTGCCATTTCCTCTCCACAAACAAAGGCTCCTGCACCAGTGCGAACTTCAGCATCGAAGTTGAAGCCGGATCCAAAGATATCGTTGCCCATTAGACCAAGTTCTTTGGCTTGTTGAATTGCCATTTTTATCCGTTTAATGGC
>JAJBBD010000260.1 GCA_020532355.1 Candidatus Cloacimonadota bacterium
CTTATGCTTTAGGTAAGGATTAGCTATGCTTACTCCCGAGATACTCCCTCGACATAAGATAATCTCTACTTGAATACTGGGTAAGAACAGCTTAAGGCAATAGGAGTAATACCGTTGATTAATCCCGATTGATGCCATTGGAGTTCATTTGGCTATCTCTAATCTCCAATGCAGCATTAGTTAAATAGGCCAAATGGACTTCAAGTGGCTGTCATGGTTTTATCCCGGTTATGAAGTCCAATCCCCCTCCTAACTATTAGCAATGGTGATAGATAGGGCAGGGGGATTGAACTCCATAGCCTTATCTGGGTTAATAGGAGCATGGGGTAGGTCTCATACTAAAAGGGTGGGGAGGCGATAAAAAAAGCACACAATACTGTTGTTTCGTGCATAAAATCTGCTATATATAAGGATTTAAAACGGTCTTTATATGATCCTGTATGCTCATTGCATAATATGTATTGCTGTACACGTTGGATTACACTTTTTCTACACGTTACAACTAAACTGATATCGAATATTATTACAACGTTTTTCGCTTGACAGTCTTAACGGTTATAGAAAGTGTGCAAGTATAGGTTATTTGTAACATAATATTGTAAAAGCTCTTAATTTGGCTTTACAGAAAAGAGGTAACGGATGTCTTTATTTGACTTTTTTGGCATGATGACAAACGACATAGCGATAGATTTAGGTACTGCCAATACCTTAGTATACAAAAAAAACAGTGGCGTAGTAATAGATGAGCCCTCAGTGGTAGCAGTTTCTACGGATAGCAAGAAGATCATAGCCATTGGTCAGCAAGCGAAAGTGATGTTAGGTAAAAATCCTGATGAAGTGAGGGTAATAAAACCCCTCAAAGATGGTGTAATTGCAGATTTTCAGGTAACAGAGTTGATGTTGCGTAATCTGATTATGCGGGCGCAGAAAAAACGCCTACTGGTGCGCCCCAGAGTTATTGTTTGTGTACCATCCGGCATTACTGAAGTAGAAAAGCGCGCGGTACGGGATAGTGTTTTACACGCCGGGGCCAGAGAGGTATATCTCATCTCGGAGCCAGTAGCGGCTGCCATCGGAGCTGATCTTCCCATCGATGAAGCTTGTGGTAATATGGTAATGGATATTGGCGGCGGAACCTCCGAGATTGCCGTAATCTCACTTTCGCATATTGTAGTGCACAATAGCATTCGCGTAGGTGGTGATAAAATTGATACGGATGTGATTAGCTATCTTAGAAAAAAGAATAACTTGCATGTGGGTATCCAAACCGCTGAAAGAATCAAAACCACAATTGGCAGCGCATATCCTCTTAAGCAAGAACTAACTATGGACGTAAGAGGGCGTGATATTGTTTCGGGATATCCCGTTACCATCAAAATCTCTTCTGATGAGATACGCGAAGCAATTGCCGAGACAGTTACCACAATGATTGACGCCATCAAGCGGCTTTTTGAACGCACGGCACCAGAACTATCGGCAGATATTGCGGAACGTGGCATATTTCTAACCGGTGGGGGAGCTATGTTGAAGGGCTTGGATGAAAAGATCCGCAAAACTGTCGATCTGCCCGTACATGTGGTTCCAGATCCCCTAGAATGCGTTGTTAAAGGTGCAGGTATGGTTTTAGATGATATCGATCGTTATCGCCAAGTGCTCATTAAGAAAATTGAGGATTAAGTAAGATTTGCTCAATTTTTATCCATACTATTCAGTTGTCGGATTCGTCCAAATATAAGCTCTCTTGATAAGCAATGACTATAAAGAAGTACATCATTCCTGCCATTTTGATTGTCCTTTCCATCGCTATGCTGATTGGTAATGAAGAAACACGGGCAGCAAAAGCATCTTTTTTGGGCAAAACACTGTTCTTTCCATTTGTGTCATCACTTAGAACCATTGAAAGCAATCATGCTTTAAGCAAGGATAATTTCTTGTTGCGTAGCAGATTAACCGAGAGCACGCTAAAAATACTTGCCCTGCAAAATGAGCTGAGAGAATACACCGGAGTGGCATCCATCAATTTTGATATAACTGGAAATCAATTTCAACTTGCTGAGGTAATCGGCTATTCGGGACAGTTTGAGGAACGCAGTCTGATTGTTAATAAAGGCAAAAACGATATGGTGATACCCGGTTCTGCGGTGATCGCCGGAAATGGTATCGTAGGCAAAATAATATCTGTAACCGATACATACAGCATCATTTTACCCTTTTCTAATCCCCGCTTTCAAGTTCCGGTAATGAGCCAAAATAATGGCGTTCAAGGCATACTACAATCCGATATTGCGGGAAACATCCTTATGAACATGGTAAAACTGGGTTCTGAAATTGCCGCCGGAGATACTATCGTAACTTCAAATCTCTCCAGACTATTTCCCAAAGGTTTTCCGGTTGGAACGATAATCCGTATAAGAGAATCGGCAGATAACCTGTTTCTAAGTGCTGAAATTAGCCCCTTCACATTAGTTGAAAACCTTGAACACGTGTATATTCTAAAAGAAAGGAAAAACCATGAGCAACAAACAAGCTGACATAACCATATATGGAAACACTTTCCTCCGCATTCCGGTTAAAACTCGCATCTTGACTGCTGAAGACGATATGCTGGATATTATCCGTGAATATGCGTTAGCAAAAATGCAAATCGGCGATATTCTGACCATTAGCGAAAGTCCTTTGGCAATTACACAGGGCAGAGCGATCCCTGTAGCCGACTTAAGAATTGGCATTCTCGCCCAGATACTAAGCAGATTTGTAGCCAAAGTGCCCTATGGTATTGGTTTACGCTCTCCTTCAAGTATGCAATGCGCCATCGATGAAACAGGTGTTTGTAGAATTCTTTTCGCCGCTGGAATTGGTGCCTTGGGAAAACTTCTAGGACGAAAAGGAGATTTTTACCGCATTGCCGGAATGCAAGCGGCATTAGTTGATGCTGCTAGCACATCGCCGGTGCCGCCATATAATGAAACCGTGATAAAAGGTCCCAAAGATCCTCAGCAAGTTGCCGAACACCTTGCTCAAGCAATTGGATATCCTGTGGCAATTATGGATATCAACGATATTGGTGGGAGTTGGATGATAGGAGGTGGAGGTGGAGTTAGTAAGCACTTCATCGAATCCGTAATGAAAGACAATCCCCAAGGACAAGCTGATGAGCTAACTCCGCTGTGCATCGTAAGACGTAAGGGATAGAAAGATGATCTTAAAAGGGATCTACGTGTTTTTGTGTGGACTCTTTTTCCTGTATGTACAAATCCTGCTTATGCCTGCATTGGCTATTGCGCAAGTAATCCCTCTCATTCTGCTGCCTTGGCTAATTTACACAGTGTGGCATCAAGATTGGCAAATCTCTTTGCCTATTGTATTTTTAATAGGTGTGATGTACGACATCTTGTATCCTCCACTGTTTGGAATACATTCGCTCATCTTTGTGCTTTTGGCGGTTCTCACCGATGTATTGAGAATTCCCTTCGAAACGGATAGCATGGTTGCCAAACTAATTGCTATTGGCTCAGCAAATCTTGTGTTTAGTTTGCTTTACCTATTTGCCATGGGGCTTTCACATGGTTTTAGCGCCAAGGTATACCGTCTTAGTTTAGGCGGTTTTTTATACAATCTCATATTTAGCTTGCTGATCTTTGCCTTAATGCAGTTGATAAGCAAATTGCGTATCGTAATTATACATGACTAAAGAAATCAAAGTCTATTCCATTGTTTCTGCAGTGCTGTTCACTCTGCTTGCTGCATCCCTATTTCGTTTGCAGGTTATAAAGGGGGAACATTACAAGCGAGTAGCAGAAAGCAACTTTGTCCGCATTCGACGCATCATAGCCACTCGGGGAGAAATATACGATCATAAATACCGTCCCATTGTACAAAATATCCCTGCACACAATCTCTTTCTTACTAGCGGAAAAATCCGAAACATTAAAACATTGGCACAGTTTTTGAACACCCATTTTCAAATTGAAGAAGATGAATTGCTACAGATGGTACAGCAACAACGCTTTAAAACATACGAAGAGATTCTTCTTGCAGATAATATTCCTTATGAAAAGGTTCTGAGTGTAAGTGAGGATTTGAATTACTATCCCGAATTGGTGTTTCGCATCGGATCTACTAGAAACTATATGTTTCCCAATCATTTCACGGGCTATGTAGGGCGCATAAATCAAGAGGAGTATGAACGGTTCCAAGAAGAAGATTATTCCATTAACAGCTACATTGGCAAAACAGGATTGGAGCGTTATTACGAAGTATTGTTGAGGGGTAAAGACGGCAGAGAAATAGTACAGGTCGATGCTCAAGGTCACTCTTTGGGTTTGTTTAAAGAAGAGGGATTCATCGAACCGCTTAATGGGCTATCATTGGTTTTAACCATAGACAGTGATCTGCAGAATTTTGCCTATAGGGCTTTCCCTGAGCATCTAAAAGGCGCCATCGTCGTTAGTGATGTGCGTAGTGGTGGTATTTTAGCATATGTAAGCAAGCCAGGTTACGATCCTAATCTCTTTATGCAACGGATCAGTCCGGAGATTTGGGCAGATCTCAATAACATAAACAAACCCATGCTGGATCGAGTGATTCATGCAACATACCCGCCTGGATCTGTTTTCAAGCCAATTACTGGCGGGTTTGGTCTAAACAAAGGCATAGTAGATAGAAATACCAAACTCAGTTTCTGTGATGGTGGATTTCAAGTAGGAAACCGTTATTTCCGCTGTTGGCAGCCCTCGGGTCATGGAAGAACCAATATTGTTGAAGCTCTGATGCATTCATGCGATGTGTATTTCTATGATCTCTCACTTAAACTGCCTTTGGATGAATTTAGAAGGTTTGCCTTAGAAAATCATCTCTGTACAGCAACGGGAATTGACCTGCCTAACGAAAGAAACGGATTCTTTCCAGATACTGCTTGGTATCGTAAAACCTATGGACAAAACATTGGAATTCAAGGGCACAAGGTTAATCTTTCTATCGGACAGGGAGAAATCCTCACTTCTCCCATCCAGATGTGTGCTTTCTATTCCGCTATTGCCAATAATGGCTTATGGATTCAACCTCACCTACTCAAACAAACAGTTGGCAGAGGAAGACTAACGATAGAGCAAGTTCAACCAATCCATAAGAATCGCCTTCCCTTAAACTCTGAACATCTAAAATATCTACAAGAAGGACTGTGGGCGGTATGCAATGCTCCAAATGGTACTGCTCGTAGCGTTCGGGTTCCCGGAGCTACTACATACGGTAAAACGGGTTCAGCAGAAAACTCAATGGGTAAGACAACCCATGCCTGGTTCTGTGGTTATATTGTAACCGACAAACCCGAAATTGCCGTTACTGTGTTTATGGAAAATGCTGGAGGCGGAGGAGCTATGGCTGCTCCGGTTGCACGGCAGATTTTTGACTTCTATATGGGCAATATCGAAGATATCAAACGTCCTGTAAAACTACCTACTCAGTTTCTGAATGCTGAAGAACTCGAGCTTAGTGGTGATGAAGAGCAGCCTCAGCCGGATACAAACCTCCAAACTCCAGATGCGGAATCCATTCCCGAAGAGCAGCCTCAACCATGATAAATCGTAAGAAATTTGATTTTATGCTGCTTCTATTACTGATTGTGCTAATTGCCTTGGGGTGTATCTCCATCTTTAGCGCATCTACTACTGTTATCTCCGATCAGATAAGTACCCAGTCGTTTTGGTGGCGACAGATAATCTTCGCCTTTATTGCCTTAGGCATGATCACTCTGCTGTTGAAGTTGCCTATGCCAATCTTCGATATCCTTGTTTTGCCTGCTTTTGTTTTAAATGTATTAGCCCTTGTTGTTGTTTTATTCACACCGGCAGTAAATGGCTCGCATCGCTGGTTTAGCATTGGAGGCATCAATTTCCAACCCTCCGAAAGTGCCAAATTGCTTACCATTTTAATGGTAGCTCGCTACATCTCTAAAGAGAATCTAAGTGAATATCGACAGATGCTTTACGGCTTTGGCATCGCATCAATACCTGTTCTATTGATTCTGATAGAGCCAGATTTTGGCACAACTCTGGTATTTTGGGCTGCACTTTTAGCAATGTTGATAGCTGCCGAAGTTCCGCTGTTTTATATACTATTGATCATCTCTCCGGTTATTTCTATAATTGCATCTGTTCACTGGTTGTTTATTCTATTGTGGATTGTGATATTTGTATTATTACTTATGTGGTCTCGGCTTTCTTGGGTAGCAATAACTGTTGCGAGTATAATTAATGTTTTTATTGCCCTGATTATGCCACTTTTCTGGATGGGACTAAAGGATTATCAGCAGAATCGGATTCTCACTTTTTTAGATCCTTCCCGAGATCCCTTAGGCACTGGATACCAGATTATCCAAAGCAAGATCGCCATTGGAAGCGGAGCTCTTACCGGCAAGGGCTGGCTTATGGGTACACAAAAGAATATGAATTTCCTCCCAGAGCATCATACAGATTTTATCTTCTCGGTTATTGGCGAGGAGTTCGGTTTTTTAGGCTCGCTGTTGTTATTGGTAATCTTTGCCTTGTTTTTTGGCCGAATCATCCACGATATCGCCCAGATAAAAGTAAAAGAAAGAAAAGTTGCCACTGCTGGAATTTTAGCTTATCTTATGTTTCAAAGCTTTATAAATATCGGTATGAACATTGGTTTGGTTCCCGCAACCGGAATTCCCCTACCGTTCATTAGTTATGGCGGGTCAAATCTGTTGATAAATGCTATCTCAGTGGCTGTTATATTGAAATATCTTAATGAAAGAGGTTTTATAAAATGAGGATTTGGCTTTTTCTTTTAGCAATCCTTTTCACCCTTAGTGCTTGTTTTGTTAGTTCGTCTCTGCTTTTTTCCGAAGCGGATATACAAGATAGCAAGAATCTTCTGGCAAATCCTGGTTTTGCCCCATTCTCTCTTAATCCCAACGAAGCTCTTAAAGGATGGAGTGTTCATGTTGAACCCTTCAGCGCAGATTACGATAAAATCCGCATCGATCCTAAAGAAGCTCTTCAAGGCGATACTTCTTTGATGATCTCCGCTTCCGATAAAGATATCCTGCTTATCTCTGAACCCTTCAAAGTACGGCGATACGGCGGTTATTACTCCCGAGTGATGGTAAAATCCGATAGCCCTTCTCCCCCTCAAATAACAATGCAAATGATTACTTTTAAAGATAACGGTAAGATTACAAATCGCTTCAAAGAAAGGTTCACTCCCAATAGCATCTGGAATCGTATTGCCGTTAGTGCTGGATTCTTGCGCCCAGGTGTGAGCTTTGGCAGATTATCTATTCAAATAGAGCCCTTTGCCGAAGGGTCCGTATGGATAGACGACGCCGGATGCTGGGAAGTACATGGTTTTAAGATAGATTAACCACAATAAAAAGGAGAAAACAAATGAAAAGTTACTTATGGCTTACACTTCTTATCGCTTTCTTTGCACTTTTTGTATTAAGTGCATGCGGTGACGATGACGATGGTGGCATCACAGGTATGCCGGATATCAGCGAAGAAAACTTCGATTGGGATCTCTGGTTTACTGCTGAATTGCATAACCAAGAGAAAAATAGCACAATTTACTATGTCTCGGCTTACTATCTGGGTGATTACACCGATATAGATGAGGATGATGATTACTACTTCAAAATCGGGGATTTGTTAGTAGAGCTTTGGGTAGATTACGGTGTTTATAGTGGACATGTTGAGTTAGAGCCCGGAACCGAGTATAATATCGAGTTTTACAAAAACGATCAAAAACTGAGTTCTGCAAATCTTAAAATGCCATACAACGCTATTGTAGATTTCCCAGAAACATTTAATTATAGAGAGCCCTTTACTTTCACTTGGGAATTACCGGCAAATAATAGTTATCAATGGGTCAGTATGTATGCTTATAACCCAGGTACCGACGAAGAGAGCGAAGAGGGATATAACAAAATGATCGCCAGTAGCGCTCGTAGTCATACAATCCCCGCAAATTCTTTGGAAGATTTCGGACCCCAAACTGAATACTCTCTATACTTTAGTTCAGGAGAATTCAAAGCCAGCGGACGCTATGCATTCTCTGCCGATTCAATAACTTACTGGCATTCATATTCTAATTATGTTAAATCTTTCAATAAAGAATTCCATAGAAATATCGTAAATTCTATACATTAATCATAATTCTTTAGTCAAAATCTTGGGCTGATGTTATTATCAGCCTTTTTTTTGTTATTATAATGCTTTGTATATGCAAAAAGGATGTTTAGTAATCGGAGTATGAGCTAGAATCTCATCAAACAATTAGATGGGAGAAACTGTCGCTCACCGCTCATCGTTTTAGCAAAGAATTAGGGAAGTTTTAAGCCACTATCATCATGCTTTTACAGGAGTATCCCTGCAGTAACCATAGTTTTGTTATGCTTGAAACATTAAGAAAGACTCTTGAGTAATCGGTGCATAAATTATAGCTCCATACTACTATAGGGGTGGATGGCATAGTCGTGATCTGAAAAAGCCCACCAAACTGATATCTCGTGCATAAAAATCTGCTAAATATGGATGCGCAACAGTCTCAAAGAGTGCATACCCAATCCGTCAAACCTTGTTTTCTTTCTTGCTAAACCGGTACACGGTACTTTCTGTTTGCGCAATTGTCTA
>JAJBBD010000261.1 GCA_020532355.1 Candidatus Cloacimonadota bacterium
AGATTTAACATAGCTATCCCCTCCCCTTTTTTACAGAAGAGCTTATAAAAGTAAAAATAACTTGGTATTTGGCATCTTTTTGGCATACTAAAAAGACGATGGTTTCCATATGCAGGATATCTGTATCCTTGATTAAGGAATTATCAACAAGACTAAACTAATAATGCTGTTCTGGTATGAACGCAAAGAATTATAAGTGTTAAATACGGTAATTAGAAAAAGGAGATTTGTTATGAACCGAAACAAATTGTTGCTGATAGCCCTGATATTTACTTTGGGTATATTCAGCAGTCTTTTCGCTCAGGTAGATATTACCATTGGAGATGGCACCGCTACAAACACAACCACCGGTGCCCCCGCTCCTTACGGAACTTGGTACAAAAACTTTCATCAACAGTACCTGTATCGAGTTGGAGATATTGAAGAAGCTGGAGGCGGGGCTGGACCCATCAATTCTCTTGCTTTCAATGTTGCATCGGTGAATAACTGTTCACCAATGCCTAATTTTACAATTAGTTTAAAGACCACAACTCAAACCGAGTTGACAACAAATTTCGAAGAAGGAGAATACACTCAAGTATTCTACCAAAACGATTTTATGCCTATTGATGGGATGAATGTACATACTTTCATTGCTCCCTTCGTATGGGATGGAGCATCTAATATCATCGTGGATATAATTACCGATTTGATACCCGGTAGCTATACTCAGAATGCTTCTGTATATTATACCGTAACAGATGTAAATACCAGTTTAAGATACCAAAATGATAGTTTACCGGCAAGCGGCAGTACAACGGGTTCTACCAGTACAAGCCGCGCCAATATAACTTTTAATATGAGTGCTGTACAGGTTACAGATCCTCCCAATCCTGCCCTTCTGGTGGGTCCTGAAGATGGAAGTACTCTTAGCAGCCCTCTGGTTACCTTAAATTGGACCAGCGGTGGCGGTATCCCTCATGGCTATAAACTCTATTTTGGCTCTTCTGCGGATCCTGCTTATGTGGGAGATCTTGAAGCAGCAACCACATATACTCCTACAGGCCTTGAATTTGATACTACGTATTACTGGAAAGTAATTCCGTATAACACCGCCGGCGATGCAGTAAACTGTCCTGTTTGGAGCTTTACTACCATGCCAAGTCCGGTGATATCTACCTTCCCCTGGATTGTGGATTTTGGTACGGAAACTACTGATTGGCCAGTGCCAAACTGGTCTCAGCGTGGTGGATTGTATCCAGAGGCATCTGAAACCTCTACTCAGTGGTACAGATACGATTGGTTGAACATTAGCGGTGCTTCAAATAATGCCGCCAAAACCAATATCTACGGCACAATCCGCAAAGGTTGGCTTATCACACCTCCACTTGATATTCCCGGTAATGATTATGAGCTTAAGTTTGATCTTGCTCTTACTGATTATGCAAATAGCAATCCTATTGAAGATCCAACTGCCCAGCTTGATGACAAATTCATTGTTGCCATTAGCGATAATCCGGATATGAGCAATCCCACCTTATTGCGGGAATGGAACAACTCCGGTAGCGAATTTGTTTACAACCAGATACCCCATACCGGAATGGAGATAACGCTTTTCCTTACCGGTATGTCTGGGATCAAATACATAGCCTTTTATGGAGAATCCACAGAATCCGGAGGCGATAACGACCTCTTTGTAGATAACGTGCAAGTACGGCAAACTCCTTCTACTCCGCTGTTTACTGTGACTCCATCCGAGTATGATTTTGGTCAGTTATTGTTAGGAACATCTGCTACAAAGCAGTTCCGCGTAACAAATTCAGGTGTGGGTGAATTGATCATCAGCAGCATCAATTTGCCTGCCAATGATAATTTTACGCTGGCTAATATGCCTGCCTTGCCGGTTGTTTTGAATGTTGGTGAATCAGTAGTTTTCGATGCCGTTTACACACCTGTTGCAGAGGGCGCACATACTGCGAATATCAGCATTACGGATAATTTGGCTCGAGTAGTACATAATGTACCCTTAAGCGGGAGTGGTTTTGATGCTACTATCTACACTTTGCCTTATGCGCAAACATGGGACGAAGTGGAAACGCCAAATTTGCCTTTGGGCTGGAGTAGCTATGTAGAAGCAACAACAACCTATGCAGTGGTGTCAACCAGCACCAGTTCGCCAAACAGTACACCCAATTGTGTTTATATGTACAATTCCAGCGATGCAGATGCTCAACTCATGCTTATTAGCCCGCCGTTTGATTCGGCTATCGCCATGAATAGCATCCGAGCTTACATTATGGCAAAAGGTGGCACCGGATATACTATGCAAGTGGGAACCATGAGCAATCCTTCAAATCCGGAAAGCTTCTCCCTAATTGAAGAGATCACAGTTCCTTCCGGTTGGAACCAATATGTGGTAAACTTAACCGGACACACTCCTGCCGGGCAATTCATCGCTATCAAACACGACGTAGGTAGTACTTATCATAGTCTTTATATAGACGATGTTTCATTTGAGCTGATTGCTCCCAACGATCTGGCGGCATTATCGGTTAGCGGTGAAACAATGATTCCGGCAAACACGCCTGCAACATTTGCAGTTAGTGTATACAATAATGGCACTGCCACTCAGAACGCATATGAGGTAAAACTCTTTGACGTTTACCACACTGAACTTGCCTCAGTTGCAGGACCTACAATAGATCCGGGCGCTACAATCGATGTGAATCTTACTTGGACTCCTACGGTAGAAGGATTATCCGGCATCTACGGTAAAGTACTGTTGGCTGGAGATGTAAACCCAGCTAACGATGTTAGTCCCAGTTTGAACATATTTGTTTCTTCAGCCGATTTGTTTACGGTGGAAATTGGGGAGGGAACTAATACAAACTCAACTACTGGTACTCCAACTCCTTATGGAACCTTCTATAAAAACTTCCGTCAGCAATATCTGGTGCTAGCCAGTGAGCTTAATGATGCAGGTGGTGGAGCTGGTCCCATAAATGCCATTGGATTTAATGTGGAAAGTTTGAATACCTGCTCTCCGATGCCAAACTATCGTATTCGCCTCAAATCTACCGA
>JAJBBD010000262.1 GCA_020532355.1 Candidatus Cloacimonadota bacterium
AATAGTTTTCCAGCAATAATTTCTAATGTGAAATTAATAAAAGAAAAGTATCCGGATTTTTTTAAAGAATATGTGAACTTCATTGCGGTTTTACACAATAAAAATTCTGTAGAAAGCATAATGTATTTCTTTAAAAACAATTTTGACAAGGTTCCTATGATTGCACCACTGAATACATCTGGAATTCTACCAGAAAAGACTGAAGAGTTTAAAAATATTTACCATGACTATATTGATAGTATTAATCGGTCAAACAACCTGAATAGGATAGTTACAGAGCTAGGCGCAAAGTCTCCTGAAATAAGGGACACTTTTATCTTTTGTAAACAGTATGGAGGAACTTTTTTTGAAGACTATTCTGAACTCTTCTCTAGTAATGCCACACTTTTCCCAACTGGCACATGCTTCCCTTTTGGGCGTAAAATGTTTATCACCACAGATGGCAGCATACATACATGCGAAAAAATTGATTATAAATACTCATTTGGAAATGTTATTAACAAAACAATCCGCTTAAATTCAAAATTTATAGTAGAAACTTTTAATAGATACCTTGACAACATAAGTAAGTCATGTTCATCGTGCTATATGCTTGAGAGTTGCCCGCATTGTTTATACTTAATTGATGATATAGAAAATAAAAATGTCCAATGCCCTGGCTACTTAAATTATGAAGATTTTTCAAAAAAATGCTCGACAATTCTATCCCGATTAGAAAAAAATAGGGAGATGTTTAATGAGATTGTAAATGATATCATATTTGTTTAATACTTTATTTTGTTGATGATGGGAACTTCTAAAAAACATTGGCTTTATCTTGAGCCATACTGCTATCTGAACAGTGATGAAAGGTTTGGAATTATTTGGCTATTCCAGTTCGTTTTGTGCCAGTGATTTCGGTCGCATAGTGCCAGTGATTTCGGTTCAAACTGTGCCATTTTTTAGCATTAAGGCATAATGAATTCGAAAAGGTAACGGTTCGTTTTGTGCCACCCGGTGCCCGGCCCCGTTTCAAAAACGGTTCGTTTTGTGCCACTTTGGAAGATCAAGTATAAACCGCTATATCGCAAGAAAAAAAATGTGATATGGCTAACACGCTTGATCCGATGGATTTAAAACAGATTATTACCCTAAAAAGGGACGGTATGAGCAACCGACAAATTGGCGAGATGCTCGACATTTCTCGCAATACGGTAAATACCTACATTCATTTCTTTAAGGCATGCGGCCATCATTTCGATGAGCTTTTGAAAATGGAAAACGCGCAGCTAGAAGAACTTTTTACCTCAAAAACAACGATTCGGAACCCACGGTTCGACCAGCTGATGCTCTATTTCGATAAGGTGAATGCGGCACGCAATCACCCGGGCTTCACCTTTTTGTTTCACCATAACCAGTACAAGCAAGAGGTCGCCAACCCCTACAGCTACACCCAGTTTATGGAGCACTATAAGCGGAAGTTCGCTAAGGTTAAGGGCTCGATGAAGCTCGAGCATGAGGCGGGGAAAGAGGTTTTTATCGACTACGCGGGCAAAAAACTACACATCGTAGACAGGGAGACCGGAAAGCGCATTCCCGTTGAAATGTTCATCGCAATTTTGCCCAGCAGTCAATACACCTATGCCGAGGCTACCATGAGCCAAAAGCGTGAGGATATGATAGGTAGTATGGGGAATACCTTTTCATTTTTCGGCGGTGTTCCAAAAGCCATTGTCTCGGATAATTTGAAGTCGGCCGTTACAAGGGCCAGCAAGTATGAGGCGGATATCAACCGGACGTTTAAAGATTTTGCCCTACACTATAGCTGCGTAATCAACCCCACCCGAAGCTACTCTCCACAGGATAAAGCGCTGGTTGAAAATGCGGTTCAGCTGGTTTACCAGCGAATTTACTACCCCATGCGTGAGATGGTTTTCTTCTCGCTCGAAGACCTGAACCGTGAAGTAAGAAGGCGATTGGCTGATTACAACAACCTGCTTTTTCAACGCAAGCAGGCGAGCCGAAAAGAGCTATTCCAATCAGTGGAGCGTGGTTACTTAAAGCCTCTGCCAGCTGAACGATACGAGATTAAGGATTACAGGCGAGCCAAAGTGCAGAAGATTGGGTACGTTTACTTCTCGCCCGACAAGAGCTACTACAGCGTACCCTACCGCTATATCGGCAAAACAACCCTAATTCATTACACCAAATCAACGGTTGAGATCTACTACGATTATCAACGGATTGCTTTTCATAAGCGTAATCCAAGCATGGGCGTTTACAATACCAACAAGGACCATCTAAGCAGCACCCACAAGGCTTATACCGAATGGAGTCCTGATTACTTCAGGAAGCTGGCATCAAAACACGGCAATGACGTTATGGCCATTATTGACGCGCTGGTAACAAACCGTGATTATCCTGAAATATTCTACAAGCGGGCCATGGGAATTATCCAGCTCCACCGGGTATACGGCTCGGAAAGATTAAACAGCGCCTGTAAACGAGCCCTGTACCTGGGCACCGATTCGTATAAACACATTAGCAACATTTTGAAAAACGGCAAGGACAAGGAACCGCTCATAATGGAACTAGCAACAGATCCCCATATTCCGAAGCATGAAAATATCCGGGGAGCATCAAATTACAAATAATCACTAAAAACAGCACGAATGAACAACAATCAAACCGTAGAGAAGCTAAAGCAAATGCGACTCAATGCCATGGCTGAACTACATCTTAGGTATGTGAAAAACAACCAGCTAAACGAGAGCACGCCCGATGAGTACCTGGCATTGCTGACCGATCATGAATGGGAAAACAAGCAGAATCAAAAAATAGAGAGGCTGATAAAACAAGCGGGATTTCGTCAAAAAACGGATATAACCGAGATTGATTTTAGTGCCACTCGAAACCTGGACAGGAATATGTTTAACCGACTGGCCACCCTAGACTTTTTAAAAAGGAGTGAAAATATTATCATAACAGGCGCTTCGGGGGTTGGTAAAAGCTTTATCGCTCAGGCTTTAGGGTATAAATCATGTTTTGAAGGGCACAAGGTTATGTATTCAAATACGGCCCGTTTATTTGCCAAATTAAAGCTATCAAAGGCTGATGGTACATACATCCGCGAGCTCCAGAAACTTCAAAAGGTAAACCTTCTTATTTTAGATGATTTTGGATTACACGCATTTGATAATAGCACCCGAGAAATATTAATGGACATTATCGACGACAGGTATAGTAGGGAGTCAACAATTATATCCTCCCAAATACCCGTATCCGTTTGGTACGACATCATTGGAGAAGGAACGATTGCGGATGCTATTTTGGATAGAATTATAAACTCATCTCATAGAATTGATCTCAAGGGGGA
>JAJBBD010000263.1 GCA_020532355.1 Candidatus Cloacimonadota bacterium
TCTGCCGCACAGATATATCTCAGATAAGCATATACCGGTTTCGGTGATAGAAGAAGGTGGGCTAAAGCAGATATCGCAGGCATTATTGATGAGGCTTAAACTTCCAGAAAACATTATCAATCGACCTTTGGTTACCAATGCTCGACATATTGCCGCACTTGAGCGCTGCAAGGAAGCACTGGAGAATGCCCTTAATGCCCTCAAGGTAGAACTCGGCTTCGAGTTTATCGCATCCGATCTAATCCGGGCTGCATCGGCTTTGGAAGATATCCTTGGCGTGGTACCAACCGATGCGCTTTTGGGCAGAATATTCGATAATTTCTGCATTGGTAAGTAAATACTCCTAATCTACCCCTGATACTTAAAGCAAGTATTAACTATGCTTCAAGTTGAGATACTCCCGCAGTTTAAGCATTATCTTAGCCGTAACCTTGCCCAAGAATAGCTTTATACAATGCGAGAAGAGAGTCTGCCAAAGCAGTATGTAAAAAGTTTAAAGCCCAATGAGTAGAAAATAGTCTATATATTTCCACAAGCATAATAAATTATACGATATATTGGCTTGACAGCATATTGCAGAAATTATATTTGTAGAAAATCAAAAATCAAGTAGTAGATGGTAGAAATCATCTGCTAGTCAAAACTATCCTGAGCAAATAGTATTCATCGATCACGACAGAAGAATAAGTTATATGATTATCAAATGTGCTGTTTTGGGTTATTGTAAGCAAGCGATTTATCATCCAATTTGTGCTTTTATAGTTGGCGATCAAGAGCAGAAAAAGTTTAAAGGTGGTTTAAGATGAGGTTTGTAGAAGTATCTTTATATAAGTATAATACGTTAAATAATGCTCAGTTTCTTCCTTTTTGTTTGACACATATCTGCATTTGATATTGTGTGCATCGAAGCACACATAATGAGGAATTGAATGAAAATATTAGTTTTGAATTGCGGAAGTTCGTCTATCAAATACCAACTGATAAATATGGAAACCCAAGATGTAATGGCGGAGGGCATAGCAGAAAGAATCGGTGAGAATATAGCTCTTTTTACATATAAAAGCCCCAATTTCACCAAGAAAAAAAGAGAAATGGTAATCGAGAACCATGAACAAGGTTTACAGCTGATATTGGAAGCACTAGTGGATGCAAGTTATGGTGTATTAGAAAATCTTAATGAAATAGAAGCGGTGGGTCATCGATTGGTTCATGCCGGAGAATACTATTCGGATGCGGTAGTTGTTACTGATCATGTTGTTGATGTGATGCAAGAATGTATCTCGTTGGCACCGCTCCACAATCCGGCAAACTTGAAAGGAATAGAAGCGGTAAAGATTGCCATGCCAAATTGCCCACAATGTGGTGTATTCGATACTGCCTTTCATCAAACAATGCCGGCAGAAGCATATCTTTATCCTTTGCCTTTGGATTTTTACCATGTTCACAAGATTCGCCGATATGGATTTCACGGAACCAGCCATAAATATGTAAGTATCAAAGCGGCAGAGTATTTGAATCGGGATTTGGAAAGCCTCAAGATTATATCCTGCCATCTGGGCAATGGCGCTTCCATCACTGCCATTAAAGAAGGAAAATCTATCGATACCTCCATGGGGCTTACACCTTTGGAGGGCTTGATGATGGGTACGCGCTGCGGCGATATTGACCCCGCCATACCTATTCATATGCAACAGACACTCGGTTTAAGCGTGGATGAGGTAAACGCCATTCTGAATAAAAAGAGCGGAATGCTAGGGCTTTCGCATATCTCAAACGATATGCGCGAAATTGAGGAAGAAATTCTCATGCGCAAAAATCCCAAAGCAATTCAGGCACACGACGTGTATTGCTATCGAATTAAGAAATATATTGGCAGCTATATTGCGGCTCTCAACGGAGTGGATGTAATCATCTTTACCGGTGGAGTAGGCGAAAGAATGCCCATTCTCAGAGAACAAGTTTGCAGCAATATGGAGGCTCTTGGCATCAATTTAGATCTAAAGGAAAACGCTCGTTTTACAGATGATATTCAAGTGTTGAGCACACCCTCTTCAAAAGTTATTGTACTTAAAATTCCCACCAATGAAGAACTGATGATAGCATTAGAAACTCAAAGACTCGTTGGCAAGGACTAAACGTAAACCAATCAGCAAAATAGTTAAGGAAATCTGTTTAGCATGAAGGAATTGAAAAACAGCTTTTATAGGATGCTGTATGACCAATCTCCAGTTTCGCTTTGGGTAGAAGATTTCTCTGAAGTGTATACTGCTTTGATGGAGTTAAAAAAAGCTGGAGTGCAAGATATTCGTGCGTATTTGCATACGTATCCCGAAGAGTTTTTGAAATGCTCACAACTGCTCAAGATTGTAGATGTAAATAACACTACTCTTAAGATATTTGGGGCAAAGGATAAAGCCGAACTGATACAGAATATTCATACAATCTTTAGCGGTGAAGCGGCAGAAAGCATTATAGAATCGATGGTGGCAATCTCGGAGGGGAGAAAAAGATTTGAAGGGCAAGGCATTAACTACGATCTTAAAGGAAATGCTCTACATTTCCGAATTTCGTGGAGCATTCCCGGCGATCAAGAAGATGATATGACAAGTGTCATCGTTGCCATGCAAGATACAACCAGCTTAGACCGAGTCCGCAAGGAACTGGAAGAGCGAGAAGCACTGTTTAGATGCATATTCGAGCAGGCTTCTGAGGGGATGCTGCTGCTGGATGCACAGGGCAAAATCCTGCTGGTAAATCAATCTATGGAAACTTTATGTGGAGTGTCGGCAGAAAAGGTTGTGGGCAACAAGCTTGAAGATCTTTTTAAGGCTTTTAGCCAAAGAGTGAGTTTGTGCTTTGAAAATGCCAAACAAGAACAGCTCTTATTCAACTTCTTTAAAAGCATACCCGACAAACAAGACTTAATCGAGTATGATTTCTTTGATGAAAAACACAAACTTCATTCACACCGCCTTACTTTTGTTCCTATAAAAAGCGAAAAAGAGGATATCTACGCTGCTCTTATTACCGATCTTAGCCCTGTGCGCAGATCAGAGATTGTTACCGGCTTGTTGCATAAAATCTCACATGCTGTAAATACTGAATGCAGCATAGATGACCTATTTCATACAATCCACCAATCTTTGGCAAAAGTATTGGATGTTACCAATATCTATATTGCCATGTACGATAAGCGTAGCAATATCATCACCTTCCCCTATCTGGTAGATGAAATGAATGAGGATGCCAGCCCAATAGAAGCGGATGATAACACTTCGTTAACTGCTCAGATCATTTCCGAAGAACGCACACTATTGCTCTCTTTTGAGGATATTCAAACCAGAACCCAAGATCGTGGTTTTATGGGGGTTATCTGCCGGAACTTTTTGGGCATACCACTCATGCTTTCCGGGAATGTGATCGGAGCTATTGTGGTGCAATCTTATAAACGTAGCGATTTGTATAATGAAGAAGATAAGCTGCTTCTGGAATCTATATCCGAGCAAATTGCTTATGCACTCAATAAAAAACAAGCCGATGAGAATATCAACGTGCTCTTCCAAGCAATAGAACAAGCTGGAGAGGGGATTATTATTTTCAATCCGCAAGGTACAATCCAATATGTAAACACTATTTTCGAAAGAATTACGTCCTACAGGCGCATAGAGCTGTTAGATCAGCCTTTCGAATACCTTCCATTTGATGTGTGTAGCCGTAAAGAAATGCAGCAATCTTGGCTCAGAGTGCGCTCTTCGCAACCATGGCGGGGAAAAGTGGATATGATTCGCAAAGATGCCCAGAAGATAACCTTGGATATGGTGGTAAAACCCGTTATCGATAACGATGGCAAGCTTTCTAGTATTATTGCCAGTTGCAAAGACGTGACATACGAAATACTAAGGGAAGATCAACAAAAACGTACCCAAAGATTGGAAGCTATTGGGCGCTTAACCGGTGGAATAGCACACGATTTTAATAATATCCTTTCTGCGATCATTGGGTATTCAGAACTCGCCGGAGACGAATTGCCGCCGGAGAGTGACGCTGCTCTCAATTTAGTTGAAGTGCTAAAAAGCGCCACCCGAGCCAAAGAGATGATATCGCATCTGATATCCTTCTCACGCCAGGAAGAATCAAAAACTGAAGTGATTGAACTGGTGGAACACGTTAAAGAGTCAGTTCGCTTTCTGCGCAGCTACCTACCACGCTCCATCAAGATTAAAGAAAACTATAGTGCCGAGCGCAGCACGGTTATCGCTGTGCCCGGACAAATACACCAAATTATTATCAACTTGGGCACTAATGCTATGCATGCTCTTCAGAAAGATAGTGCTGAACTTATGCTTGCTGTAGATCTGGTGAGCTTTAACTCCCGCGATATGCAAGCCTTTCCTGAGCTTGAACAATGCCAATATCTCAAGGTTACA